>JBCCSW010000358.1:0-4138 GCA_039199465.1 Pseudomonadota bacterium | reverse complement strand
GCCTTGGTCCTCGCGGCGCCCGCGATCTGGGGCGGCGACGCGCTGAACCCGCTGCAGCGCCTTGCCGCCTGGACCGCCGCCCTCGTCGTTGTCCGAGGCGCGGATCTCCACCACCCCTTCCCCCGTAAACCGCTTGTCGGGCACGACGAGGGCGGCGGTCCAGGCGGCAAGGCGCTGCAGCGGGTTCAGCGCGTCGCCGCCCCAGATCGCGGGCGCCGCGAGGACCAAGGCATCGACCTCGGCCCCCGCACCTGCCGCGGCCAGCGCGACCCCGCCGCCCATGGAGTGGCCGAGCAGCACAAGCGGCAGCCCTGGATGGCGCGCCCGAACGGCGGCGGCATAGGCCCGCGCATCCTGGACCAGCACCTCTGCCCCGGGCCACTGGCCACGCGTCGGCCCTCGACCGAAACCGCGCTGGTCGGGGGCGTAGGTGGCGATGCCGGCCTCGGCCCAGGCCGCTGCGGCAGGCCCGAAGGTCGAGGCACCGTGATCACCGTATCCATGCAGCGCCAGGATCACCGCGCGTGGAGCCTCGGGCACCACGGCGAAGACCGGCGTCGCGGACCCGGCTGCGGTCTCGAGGGTGAGGTCCGCCGCCGGTACGGGCGTGGCGATCTCCACGGGGATCGCGCGCGGCCCCAGTGCCTGATCCGGCCCCGCCGGCCCGCCTGCGGCACAGGCCGTGAGCGCGGCCAGCGCAAGCCCTCCAGACAGGCGGGTCGGCCAGCTCAGACGAGCGTGGCGATACGGGCCTTCAGCCACGGCACCACCTCCGCCTCGAACCACGGGTTGCGTTTCAGCCAGGCCGTATTGCGCCAGCTTGGATGCGGCAGGGCAACGACTGCGGGCGCCTCGCCCGCGGCGAGCACCGCGCGCATCGCGGCGACGCGCGCTGTGACGCCGCCCTTGGGCGGGGGTCCGAGGTGCCAGCGCTGCGAATACTGCCCGATGACAAGCGTCAAACGCAGCCGCGGCAGCAGCCTTAACAGCGCCGCATGCCAAGTCGCCGCGCAGACCGGCGGCGGCGGCAGGTCTGCGCCGCGCGTGTCATAGCCCGGAAAGCAATGGGCCATCGGCGCGATCGCGACGCGGGCGGGATCGTAGAAGCGCGCTGGCTCCAACCCCATCCAGGCGCGAAGCCGCACGCCCGAGGGATCGTCGAAGGGCAGGCCGGACTGGTGCGCACGGTTGCCCGGCGCCTGGCTCGCGACCAGCACCGTGGCGCGTGGATCGATCTGGAAGATCGGGCGCGGGCTGTGCTGGGTCACCGTCGCGGCAAAGCGCTCGGCGCACAAAGTGCAGGAGGTGAGCGCTGCCAGCAGCGCGCCCGCCTCGCCGCCTTGCAGCGCCCTGCCCCGTGCGGCCGCATCTTCCTCGATGGTCGCCTTGGTCAGCGGGCCCCGCGGCGGCGCCATGGGCGCCAGCAGATGGGCGAGCGACGCGCCGTCAGCCGGCATCGACGCCGAGACGCTCGGCCACCCGCCGGCGCGCGATGCCCGCATCGCGGTCGGGTACGTAGAGAAGGCCGCAGAGCTTTCGGACCAGCGCCGCCTCCTCGTAGGACTGCTCGCCGTCGGCATAGGCGATTTCCCAAACCGCCTCGATCACGCCGAGACGCTCCTCAAACGGCACGGCGGATTTCAGCGCGCTGGTGAAGCGCTGAAGGCCCGCGGCGGTCTCCTCGATCGCCTCTGCCTCGCTGCGGAGTGCCCCGGCGGTCTCCGGGTCCAAGCCGTAGCGGGTGGCGAGGATCTGGTCGATCTCGGCCTTCTCCTCCTCGGCATAGTGGCCGTCGGCTCGGGCGGCGTTGACCAGCACGACGGCCATGGCGTCGCGGGCATCTTCCGGGGCGGCGGGGACATGACGCTCGGCAGCCCCGGTGAGTGCGGTTATGAGACGATCCAACATGTCGCCCATATAACCCGACCGGCGGGCTGGCGAACCCCCCATCGCAACACTGGGCCCGTCTCTGGCGCGTTGGTCGCGCCGACGGTGGTGACGCAGCCGACCCGCTTCGCTATTCAAGCGGCGCGACGTGGGCGGGCCGCGCGGTCCCAGGCCGGCGCGCTGCGACGTCGCCAGGAAAGCTGCGAGGACGATGCCCATGGCCCCCGATGCCGGCAGCGCGACGACCGAGGGCGGTTCCGACGCCAGGGCGACCGCGCGCGTGGTGATCGGCGGTGACCGGCCCCATGCGGCCGGTGCCACGGCCGCGGCACCCGTCGGCGGCGGCGCCCCGGCCGCGCTGATCGCCGGCCCCTGCCAGGCCGAGAGCCCAACCCATGCCGTCGATATCGCAGGAAGCGTGGCCGAGATCTGCCGGGGCCAGGGCCTGGGCTTTGTCTTCAAGGCGAGCTTCGACAAGGCAAACCGCACCTCGCTGACCGGCCGACGGGGCCTCGGCCTGGACGAGGGGCTCGCCGTCCTCGCCGCCGTGCGTCGGCAGGTCGGCTGCCCGGTGCTGACCGACGTGCATCTGCCCGAGCAATGCGCCCCGGTGGCCGAGGTCGCGGATGCGCTGCAGATCCCTGCCTTCCTGTGTCGCCAGACCGATCTGTTGCTGGCTGCGGGTCAGACGATGCGGCCCATCAACGTGAAGAAGGGCCAGTTCCTCGCCCCGTGGGACATGGGCAACGTGGCAGCCAAGATCGCCTCGACCGGCAATGAGGACGTGATGCTGTGCGAGCGGGGAACGTCCTTCGGCTACAACACGCTGGTGGTCGACATGCGCGGCCTGGTTCAGATGGCGGCGACCGGCCGGCCGGTGGTCTTCGATGCCACGCAATAGGTGCAGCAGCCCGGCGGGCGTGGTGGCGCGTCGGGCGGCGACCGTCGCTTTGCCCCGGTGCTGGCCCGCGCCGCCGCGGCGGTCGGCGTCGACGGCTTCTTCATCGAGTGCCATCCCGATCCGGACAACGCGCCATCCGACGGGCCGAACATGATCCGCCTCGACGCCATGCCGGCCGTGATCGCCAGGCTCGCCGCCTTCGACCGTCTCGCCAAGGGCCTGGATTGAAGACGTTTTCGCCGCAGGGGCCGCCGCGCGAGGCACGCCCTGCCCACTGCCGCCACCCGATCGGAACGACCGGAAGAGGGACCAGATGCCGGACGACATGACACCCGACGCGATGCCCGTACCCCGGACCACGGTCGAGGAGAACACCTGGGACAGCCTGTGGCTGCCGATGATGAAGCCGACGGGCTTTCGCGAATACGATGCGCGCTGGCGCTTTCCCGAGGAGATCAACCTGGTCGGCATGCAGGCGCTGGGCCTCGGCTTAGCGACTCAGCTGCACGAGATGGGCCTGCCGCCGGTCGTCGCGGTCGGCAACGACTACCGCTCCTACTCGCTCAGCATCAAACAGGCGGTGACGCTGGGTTTGGTGATGGGTGGGGCCGAGGTGCACGATATCGGTCCGTGCATTACGCCGATGGCCTATTTCGCCCAGTTCGACCTGGACGCCCAAGCCGTCGCGATGGCCACCGCCAGCCACAACCCGAACGGCTGGACCGGGGTCAAGATGGGCATGGACCGACCCCTGACCCATGGCCCAGCCGAGATGGGGCGGCTGAAGGAGATCGTGCTGAACGGTCTCGGCATCGCCCGCCCCGGCGGCAAGGTCATCCGCGTCGAGGGCGTGCGCGAGCGCTATATCGACGACCTAGTGGGCGACTTCCGCATGTCGCGCAGGCTGCGCGTCGTCTGCGCCACGGGCAACGGCACCGCCTCGATGTTCGCGCCCGAGGTGCTACGGCGCATCGGCGTCGAGGTGATCGAGAGCCACAACACGCTCGATTACACCTTCCCGCACTACAACCCGACCCCCGAGGCCATGGAGATGCTGCACGACATGGCCGACACGCTGAAGAGCACCGGCGCCGATCTCGCGCTGGGCTTCGACGGCGACGGCGACCGTTGCGGCGTGGTGGACAACACGGGCGAGGAGATCTTCGCCGACAAGGTCGGCGTCATCCTGGCGCGCGACCTCATCAAGCTGCATCCCGGCGCGACCTTCGTTGCCGATGTGAAGTCCACAGGGCTCTTCGCCAGCGATCCCGCCCTGAAGGAGGGCGGGGCAAAGGCCGATTACTGGAAGACCGGCCACAGTCATATGAAGCGCCGGGTGCACGAGCTGGG
>JBCCSW010000357.1:0-4188 GCA_039199465.1 Pseudomonadota bacterium | reverse complement strand
TCGAGCCAGATCGAGCAGGCGGCGCTGATCGGCGTGATGATGCTCGACGGTCGGCGCCAGGCCCTGATGCGCCTCGGCGAGGGGCGCTATCACCGTGTCGAGGAGGGCGACCGCCTGGGCGGCTGGCGCATCCAGTCGATCGCCGAGGACCGCGTCCGCCTGTCGGACGGCCAGCGCCAACTCACGCTTTCGCTCATCACGCGCTGAGCGGCGGGCGCTTGCGGGGCGTCGCGGCCGCCTATCCACCCTGCGCCGAGCGCCAGGCGGCCCAGGCCTCGGGCGTGTCCAGATCCGTCGTCGCCCGCATGCCAGGCAGCGCGACGCGCACGACATAGTCGGCATGCTCGGCGATCACCCGGCGCGCGCCCTCGTCACCTGCCGACATCGACAGCGGCTCGAAGAAGCGCCGGCCGAACAGGACTGGATGGCCCGGCGTCCCATCTGCGGCGACGGCACGAATGATCTCCCGGCCCTCGCCGGGGTCGAAAGCGGCAAGCAGCTTGGCGTGGTCCTCGGCGTCCAGATCGGGCATGTCGGCGAGCGCGACGAGCACGGCGTCTGCTCGCGGGTCGAGCGCCGCCATACCGGCGGCGATGCTCGTCCCCATGCCCTCCTCCGCCCGCGCGTTCTCGACGATCCGCAGCGGCAGCCCGGTGAGCAAGGCGCGGCGGTCGGGGGCGTCCGGGCGCAGCACCACCACGACCTCGTCGACACCCGATCCGAGCAGCCCCTCGGCCGCCGCCCGCAGGACGGCGGTGCCGCGCGCGTCCTCCAGAAGCTTGTCGCGCCCACCCATGCGCCGCGACGCGCCGGCGGCGAGCAGCAGGGCGCTGACCCGTGGGCGCGACCCGGCGCCGGCGGCCCCCGCCCGTTCCGCCGCGACCCTGGGCGCCGGGCGCGCCGGGATTTCCTTCAGCAACCCGCCGACACCCATCGCCGCGATCTCTGCGCCGCTGGGCGGCTGGCCGGCGACGACGCGGCAGAGCACCCAATCGGCCCCGTTGGGCTTGGGCGAGCGGGCACAGCCTGGCAGACCGATGACCGCGCGACCGCCCGCCGAGCCCAGGAACAACAGATTGCCTGGATCGACCGGCATGCCGAAGCGTTCCACCACGCCGCCCGCGGCGCGGAGCGCGGCGGGGCCCACATCATTCTCGTCCGAAGTGGCCGAGGCGGTGAGGATAAGCACCAGATCGCCCTCGATCCCCGCAATCGCCTCGGCCAGCGCCGCGGTATCATGCGCCACGCGCCGTTCCTCGGCGAGCGTCAGGCCGAGCGCGGTCAGGCGCGCCCGGACCGCCGCGCCGCCCTTGTCGACGACGGAGGGCTTCATGCCTGGGGTCACGCTCAGGACGAGGCCCGCCCGGCGACGGACGGCGGCATGGACGGCCATCGGCGCGGCATCGCCGGCCAGCAACGCCTCGGCCCGCTGCAGCGCACCGTCGGGCGCCGCATAGGGGATGATCTTGACGGTCGCCACCATCTGCCGCTCAGCGACCCAGGTGGCGTCTTCCAGCGTCGCCAGGGTCAGCGCGGGATCGATGGCGTTCAGCGCCGCGAGCCGTGCCCTGTCGACCCGAAACAGTCCTGGCGCAGCCGCATAGAGGTTCAATCGGCCGGTAAAGGCAGCCGCGCGGTGCATGCCGAGCGCGCCGGCATCCGGTGCGATCGCATGGCCCAGCCGCTCGGCCGCGGCATCTTCCGGCACATCGTCGGGGTCGAGGCGCGCGACCGTGACCTGCGCCACACCTGCCGCGGCGAGCGCTGCCAGATGCCTGGCATCCAGCACTGTGCCCTTTGGAAGACGGCCACCGGGCGCCTGCATCGAATGCGCGAGGACCCCGCCGACCGCCTCGGACAGCGGGACGGCCCCGAATCTCACGCCGCGCTCATGCCGCTGCCTCGCCGGACCCGCGCTCGCCACGCTGGCCGGGCCTGCTATCGGGCATGCTATCGGGCCTGCTATCGGGGCGGCGCAGACGCTCGGTCATCTCGGCCATCACGCTGATCGCGATCTCGGCCGGGGTCTGCGCGCCGATATCCAGCCCGACGGGCGCATCGATCCGCGCGATCGCAGCGTCGCTCATGCCGGCCTCGCGCAGCCGCGCGACGCGTTTGGCATGCGTGCGGGTCGAACCCAGGGCGCCGACATAGAACGCCTTGGACGGCAGCGCCGCGATCAGCGCCGGATCGTCGATCTTTGGATCGTGGCTGAGCGTCACGACCGCGGTCCGCCGGTCCAGCCCATGGGCCTGCAGCGCAGCGTCGGGCCAGTCATGGCTGAGCGCCGTGTCCGGGAAGCGCGCGCTGTCGGCAAACGCCGCGCGGGGATCGATGACGGTCACGTCATAGCCGCTGGCCCGGGCCATCAGCACCAGCGGCTGCGCGGCATGCGCGGCGCCGATCACCGCAAGGCGGAGCGGCGGCATGTGGACCGCCGTGAACACCGAGGGGCGCTCGGCATCGAAGCCCGAGCGTTCGGTCGAGAACACCGCCGGCGCCCCAGCGGCATCGCCCGGGCGGATCAGACGGCGCGACCATGTCCCGGTGTCCGTCTCGACGGCCACGGCCCGGCGCTCGGCCCGCGCGGCGACAAGATCCGATAGCAGCGTCTCGGCCCAGCCGGCGCCTTGCCCAACTGGCTCGACCATCACCCGGATCGTGCCGCCGCAGGCCAGGCCGACAGCGAAGGCCTCGTCATCCGTGACGCCGAATTCGAGTATCCTGCAGGCGCCGTCGGCCAGCGCCTCCAGCGCCTCGACAACCACGGCGCCTTCCACGCACCCGCCCGACACGCTGCCCTGGATAGCGCCGCTGCCCGAAATCGCGAGCATGGCGCCCACGGCGCGCGGGGCGCTACCCCAGGTCTCCACCACCGTCGCCAGGGCCGCACCCTGTCCGGCGCGATGCCAGGCTAGCGCCGCCTCGGGGATGTCGTCATGGGTGTCGAGGGCCAAGGACCGCCTCCCGCCTGCCTGCAGCAGACATGCGCCTTTCCGTCCCCTTTGCAAGAGAGCGAGCCGAGGCCGCGTCCCGCCGACCTGCGCCACCTCATGGTCACTGTGCCCCGCCGCAACCGGCCGAGGCGCCGGCCAAGACTGGCGAGGTCGTTCTTCAGGCCGCGCGAGCACCGCCGATCGCGGGCATCGACACCGGCAACGCCGGCGCGCGGGGCGTAGACACCCCGGCCTCGGCACTGCCGTCGTGCACAGCGGTCGCCGATGTGTCGACCCCCGCCTCATCCTCGGGATCGTTGGCCGAGAGCCACCAGCGACGCGTCATCGCGAAGTCGCCGCGACGCGAGAGCACCAGCGCGATCTTGCAGTCGAAGAGCGCCATGCCGAGATTCCAGGCAGCGAGATAGAAGGTGCTGCGGAGCTCGCCGGTCTGCGCGTAGTCCATCAGGGTCTGCCCCATCAGCATCAGGCAACCCATCATCACGACCACCATCACGGCAGGACGCAGCGGCGACCACCGCCTGGTCTCGATCATCCGTGCGATCGCAACCATCCACGCAACGGCCATGAAGAGAACGCCAAGAACTTCGAACATCAGGACCATGTCACTCACCCATCAAGCATTACCGACTCAACTCTGTCGACGGTGAGACTGGTGGTGAATAGTGGTGGCGCCGGGGCGTGGCTGCGGCATGGCTGGGGAGCTTTCCCGGCGCATTTTGCCTTGTCACACCGTGGCCGTGGCAGTCTGCGACTACCGCCGCCTCAATGCGGGACAACGCGGCGCCGGACAGGGCCTGCGGCCACTCAGCGCCGCATCTCGGCCAGCAGACGATCGCGTTCGCCACGGTCCTCGGGGCGCGACAGGGCCTCGGCCAACGCGCGCAGGCTGTCGATCGAATGTGCGGCGCAGAAGCTGTCGACATGGGGCAGCAGCGCGCGCACCCCGGCGGCGCGGGCCTCGAAGCCGTCGAAGCGCAGCAGCGGGTTCAGCCAGATCAGCCGCCGCGCCGAGAGGCTGAGCCGCTCCGCGGCACGCGCGAGCAGCGCGGGATCCTCGCGCTCAAGCCCGTCGGTGATGAGCAGGACGACGGCGCCCTGCCCCAGCACGCGGCGCGACCAGTCGCGGTTGAAGCTGTCGAGCGCGTGGCCGATCCGCGTGCCGCCCTCCCAATCCGTCGCCTCGCGCCCGGCCGCCGCCAGTGCCTCGTCCACATCGCGCCGGGCAAGG
>JBCCSW010000356.1:0-4203 GCA_039199465.1 Pseudomonadota bacterium | reverse complement strand
TGCGCCTCGGTCAGCCCGACGCCGGCGACCTGCGGATCGGTGAACACCACCCACGGCATCGCGGCGTTGTCGTAGCGCTCCGCCCCGCCCAGAACGGCGTTGCGGGACGCGAGCTTGGCGCCATAGGCGGCCATGTAGACGAACTGGTCGCGGTCGGTCACATCGCCCGCCGCGAAGATGCCGGCCTTCGTGGTCTGCATGTCGTCGCCCACCCGGATCGCGCCACGCGCGTCGGTCTTGACGCCCATCTCCGCGAGGCCCAGCCCCTCGGTGTTGGCTGCGCGTCCCGTCGTCAGGACGAGGCGGTCGGCCGTCAGATCGCGGTCTGCGCCGTCCACCGTCACCGTCAGGACCGCACGGGCCCCGTCGCGCCGTGCGGCGTCGTAGGTCGCGCCATCGACAACCGCGACGCCCTCGGCGCGCAGCGTCTCCGTCAGCGCCCGGGACACCTCCGGCTCTGTGCGCGGCAGCAGGCGCGAGCGGCAGACAATGGTGACGCGGGTGCCCATCCGCGCCATCATCTGCGCCAGCTCCACGCCGATGTAGCCGCCGCCGAGGAAGATCAGGCTTTCGGGCAACCGGTCCAGCTCCAGCAGCGACGTGCTGTCGAGCGTTGGTGCGTCCTGGATCCCAGGGATGTCGGGCACGGCGGGTCGGCCACCGGTCGCGACGATCACCTTGGGAGCCGTGATCCTGCGCCCGCCGACCTCGACCCCGCCGAGGACGAGACGCGCCGGACCCTCGTCGAGATAGGTCACACCGCCGTAGCCCGGCAGCAGATCGGCGTACTTCTTCTGGCGCAGTGTCGCGACAAGATCGTCCTTGGCCGCAATCAGCGCCGACCAGTCGGCGACCTGCGCCTCGCTGTTCAGGCCCGGGAACCGATGTGCTGTCTGCGCACCGTGCAGGGCTTCCGCGGCCCGGATCATCGTCTTGGAGGGCACACAGCCCACGTTCACGCAGGTCCCGCCGATGGTGCCATGGCCGATCAGCGCGACGCGCTTGCCTCCCTCGGCGGCGGTGATCGCGGCCGAGAACCCGGCCGATCCGGCGCCGATCACGGCAAGGTCGAAATCGCCCTTGGGCGCGCAGCAATCGTCTTTCATCAAGTCATCCATCCGTTCGAGTGGTCTGGCGCCGCTGCCGTCTCCAGACCGCGTACACGGTCAGCGCGACGAAAAAGGCGAGCGCGGGCAGCAGAACGTAGTCGAGCCAACCCAGCCAGGCCGACAGGCCCACGGCACCCAGAAGCACCACCAGCACCGGAGTGAAGCAGCAGAGCGCCGCGATGACGGTGCCGACGATCCCTGTCGCGATCAGCTTGCGGTCGGACTGCTCGGTCATCTCGTCAGCCCGCGACACGCGCCGGGTAGCCTGCATTGGCCGACGCGGTCGCGATGGCGTCGGCGCTCGTCGCGGCGGTGTCGAAGATCACCGTGGCGGTGCGGGCATCGAAGTCGATCTCGACGGCGCGCACGCCCGCGACGCCCTCCATCGCACGCTTCACGGTGACTGGGCAGAGCGCGCAGGTCATGTTGTCCACCGCGAAGGTGACGGTCTGCTCGGCGGCGACGGTCTGCGCGGCAACAGGGATGGCGGTGATCGGCACAACGGCGGTCAGGCCGAACAAGGCGAGTGCAAGGATCTTCTTCATGTGGATGTCCTTTCGGGGTCAGTAGAGAAGCGGGGCCCACCAGTCGATGGTGAGGGCTGCGAGAACGAGGATCAGGGAGGCCCAGAGAGCCGACTTGGTGATGCGCGCCGATGCTGGCCTTGCGCAGTAGGAACCGGGTTCGCAGACGGTTGGCTTGCGGAAATAGACCTGCCAGAAACCCGCCGCGATGAAGCCGAGCGCGATCACGGAGAAGATCGGCTTGTAAGGCTCCAGAGCCGTCAGGTTGCCGATCCAGGCGCCCGAGATGCCGAGAGTCAGAAGCACCAGCGGCCCGATGCAGCAGGCCGAGGCGAGAAAGGCGCCCACCACACCGCCCGCCGCGAGCCAGCCCTTTCGGGCGGGGCGATCCGCGCCCGTGCTGTCCGTTCTGTCGTCTGTCAGCGCCATGTCGCGCACCTCTCGTCTGTGATTGACGATGGGTGTAGGGTCTGTAGCAACTACAGGCTCAAGAGGAAACTTGCCCATGACCGATCACGAGCGCGAGAGCGGCTTCACACGCGGCGACCTGGCCCGGGCGACCGGCTGCAACATCGAGACGATCCGCTATTACGAGAAGACCGGCCTGCTGCCCGACCCGCCCCGCACGGACGCCGGCTACCGGGTCTATTCCGCCGCACACGCCACACGCCTCCGCTTCATCCTGCGCGCCCGCGAACTCGGGTTCTCGATGGAGGACATCCGCGGGCTGATGGGGCTCGGCGACGGCGCCGCGCCGACCTGCGCCGAGGTCAAGGAACGGACGGAGCGGCACCTTGCCGATGTCCGCGCGAGGATCGCGGATCTTCGGCGTATCGAATCCGTCCTCGCTACAACTGCATCCAGGTGTTCGGGCGCCGAAGTCCCCGATTGTCCGGTGCTCGACGCGATTTCCAACTCGGCCGACCCATGACACCTCGCGAAACCATCCTCGTCGCGCTGCACGCGCGGCTCTCGGCGCTGCCCGCCACCGCTCTGCGCGGGGACGTGCTGCCCGAGCGCATGCCGGTCGAGGGCCTGATGATCCTGCGCGATGGCGAACCAGGTGCGCCCGAAGTCACGCTGTCGCCGCTGCGCTATCACTACCAGCACCGAGCCGAGATCGAGGCGGTCGTTCAGGGTGCCGATCGCGACGCCGCCTTTGACACGCTGACCGCCAGCATCGGCGCAGCGCTCGCCGCCGACCGGACGCTGGGCGGGTTCTGCGACTGGGTCGAGGCCGAAGCCCCGCGCCCGGTCGATCTGCCGGTCGAGGGCGCGGCGAGTCTGAAGGCCGCCGTTATCCCGGTCGTGCTGCACTATTCCACGGCCGACCCGCTGGCCTGACCCAACCGACCACAGGAGACGAACATGGCACGAGCCCAAGGGGCGCGAGCGCTGATGGCGCTTGCGTTCGAGACGACCTATGGAACGCCGCCCGTCAGCGGCTTCACCCGCATGCCCTTCGCCAGCACGTCGCTCGGCGCGGAGCAGCCGCTGCTGAATTCGGAGCTTCTCGGCTACGGCCGCGATCCGCTAGCGCCGATCAAGGACGCCGTGACGGCCGACGGCGACGTCGTCGTGCCGCTGGACGCCGAGGCGTTCGGCTTCTGGCTGAAGGCAGCCTTCGGCGCGCCCACGACCACGGGCGCGGAGGCCCCGTACAGCCACGAATTTCAGTCGGGGTCCTGGACGTTGCCCTCGATGTCGATCGAGACCGGCATGCCCGAGGTGCCCCGCTATGCGATGTACTCGGGCTGCGTGCTCGACCAGATCACCTGGCAGATGCAGCGCTCGGGCCTGCTCACCGCGACCGCGCGGCTGGTGGCGCAGGGCGAGACGGTCGGCACCACGACCAGTGCCGGAACGCCCGCCGCACTGGAGTTGAAGCGCTTCGGCCATTTCAACGGGGCGATCACCCGGAACGGCACCGCCCTCGGCAATGTGGTCTCGGCCGAGATCACCTACGCCAACAACCTCGACCGGATCGAGACCATCCGCTCGGACGGCCGCATCGATGGCGCGGATCCATCCATTGCCGCGCTGACGGGCCGGATCGAGGTGCGCTTCGCCGACCAGACGCTGGTGACGCAGGCGATCAACGGCGAGGCCTGCGAGATGGAATTCGCCTACGTCCTGCCTTCAGGCGAAAGCTTCTCCTTCACCGTGCACGCCGTCTACCTGCCGCGTCCACGGATCGAGATTTCCGGGCCGCAGGGCGTCCAGGCGACATTCGACTGGCAGGCCGCGCGCGACAGCGTCGTCGGCCGGATGTGCACCGCCACCCTCGTGAATGACGTGGAGACGTATTGATGCTGACGCTCGACCTGACCAACGCGCCGCGCTGGCATGACCTCGCCCCCGGCGTCCGGGTGCAACTGCGCCCGCTGACGACCGCCCTGATGGTCGCGACGCGCAGCGACCCCGCCGTCGAGGCGGTGCCCGAGGAGGCTTCCGACGAGGAGCGCGCCGTCGCCTTCGCCAAGGCGCTGGCGCGACGGGCTGTGCTCGGCTGGGAGGGCATCGGCGACGCCGACGGCAACCCGATCGATCCCACCCCCGAGGCCATCGAC
>JBCCSW010000355.1:0-4213 GCA_039199465.1 Pseudomonadota bacterium | reverse complement strand
CGGCGCGCTGCCGGCGCTGCGCGTGGCAGGCCTGACCGAGACGACGCGGACGATCCAGGTCGCGATCAACAACGCCGATGACCCGTCGCTGTCGACCGATGGCGGTCACGGGGTGATCGGCTTCGAGCACACGATCGGCGGCGCGGTAGCGATCACCCCGCCGGTGCCCGGCGGCACCAGCGCCATGCCGGACGGGGCCTTCCTGATCGCCGCGAACCGCGCTGTGCTGGACCCCGCGGTACCGGGTTTCCTGCCGCCCTGCTCGGGCCGGGCGGGCCATGTCTACCTGGCCGAGGTCACCGCGCTCGATGCCGAGGGCCAGGCGACCGGCCTCGGCAGCATCCGGCTCGGGCGCTACTGACCGCACACGAAAGGCGCCGGTCCGGCACGGCGCATCAAACCAAGAAATTCCATCAAAATCAGGAGGAAACACCATGGCACGCGTGGCAATCGTGACCGGCGGCAGCCGGGGTATCGGCGCGGCGATCTCGAAGGCACTCAAGGCCGAGGGCTATGCCGTCGCTGCGACCTACGCCGGCAACGACGAGAAGGCGGCCGCCTTCAGCGCCGAGACCGGGATCAAGACCTACAAGTGGAATGTCGGCGACTACGAGTCGTCCAAGGCCGGCCTGGCGCAGGTCGAGGCGGATCTCGGTCCGATCGACGTGGTCGTCGCCAATGCCGGCATCACCCGCGACGCGCCGTTCCACCGCATGACGCCCGAGCAGTGGCAGGAGGTGATCGACACCAATCTGACCGGCGTCTTCAACACCATCCACCCGATCTGGCCCGGCATGCGCGAGCGCAAGTTCGGCCGGGTGATCGTGATCTCCTCGGTCAACGGCCAGAAGGGCCAGTTCGCGCAGGTGAATTATGCCGCGACCAAGGCCGGCGATATCGGCATCGTGCGCAGCCTGGCGCAGGAGGGGGCGCGCAACAACATCACCGCCAACGCGATCTGCCCCGGCTATATCGCGACCGAGATGGTGATGGCGGTGCCCGAGAAGGTGCGCGAGAGCATCATCGCGCAGATCCCGACCGGGCGCCTGGGCGAGCCGGAAGAGATCGCGCGCTGCGTGGTCTTCCTGGCGTCTGACGATGCGAGCTTCATCAACGGCTCGACCATCTCGGCCAACGGCGCCCAGTTCTTCGGCTAGGCCCACCCGCAGCAGCCTGCCGTGAGCAGGCGAAATGAACGGTCCCGGTTATGTACCGGGGCCGAATGCTCAAAGGAAACACCTGACAACCCACGACCCGCCCCGACGGATTGTGCTGGAACAGACGACGAATTTTCGTCAGCGGCTTCTTTGGAGACACGACTTCGCAATGCTCATGAGACTCCTTTTCCTCACCATCATCGCGTCCGCAGTGGCGCTTTCGGCTGGACTTCCTGGCCTTGTGATCGTCGCCTTCGCCACAGGATACCTGCTCCCTTCGGTCGATCGGCGCGGCCAAGGCCGCTTCAACATCGAGGCTGTTGGGGCGAGCGGTTGGCTGGCCAACCCCCTCATTATAGGCGCCACGGCGTTCTTGTACGTCGATGGCGACTGGCACGCGGCGCTCGCCAATGCGCTGTCACCGATCATGGCGACAACCCTGGTGTTCGCCCCATCGGAACTCAGGACAGTCGTAACTAACGGTTATGATGCCGCCTCGCCGGCTGCGCAGGAATACATGGTAGTCCACGCTCTCGCGCTAGTCTGCGCGCTAATACTCCTGATAGGGGCCGCCGCTCGGGCGCCCTTTGGCGTGGATGGCGCGCGTTATGCTGGGACGGGTCGGTTCACGATCACACTGATGAACCTGGCTGTCGTCGCGACTGCCCTCGGCGTCACACAAATCATCACGGTTGATGCTCTTGCCGGCGTTCACACATTTCTCGGCGGCATCAAGAGTGGGCTCAGTCTCATCGTCTACTACATCGCACCGCCGCTGCTCGCCGCGCTGATCATCTTCTTCGGTGTTGCCTCGGGTGTCTCGGTCCGGGGCGATTGGCTTGGCGAGACGCGCGCTGAACGCGAGGCCCATCGCGCCGCGCAGGATCCGATTGATCGGCTCGTCGCCGAGGAATTCTCCAGCAGTCCGCTATGGGACGCCCTCATCCAGTTCCTGTATGGCTTTCGATGGAATCTCGGCACACTCTGTTTCATCGCCTTCACGGGCGGGGCGATCCAGGCTGTGACAGAGATCCGTCACAACCTCCTTTCCGAGCACACCACGGCCACCATTACGGCAATCGACGAACGCACCGCAGGTTCAGGCAAGCTCATTCGCGCGCCCGTCGTGCGCTTTCGGACGACCAGTGGGACCGAGGTCGAGGCACGCGGCGCGCTGCCGATCTCCAGGAGATGGACCGGCCGCGATCATGGTCCGTTCAAGATCGGCGATGAGGTGGCGGTGCAGTATCGCCCCGAGGACCCGAACGCGGTCCGCGTGGGCGAGTTCCCCCAGCGCTCAGTAACAGCCGCACTGTGGCTGGGGGTCGCCTTCTTCATCAGTCTCTTCAACCGCGCGGTTCGCCGGCGGGCACTCTGGATCGCGGGACGCGATTTGCTGCTGCGCAAGCGCGCCGAACTTTCACGGATGGTTTAGCGTCGGTCCCGCGGCTCAGCCGCGGCCAGTGGCGCTGGAGGGGCGGTGCAGCACGGCGACCAGCGCGCTCAGCGCGGCGGCAATGCCGTCGCGGGCGATGCCGGCAAGGCGGACAGCCTCGGCCGAGCGCAAGTCACGGGCCCGGCGAGCGGCGGCGTCACGCTGGCGCTGGGTCAGAGCGGCCATGTCACGAATGTCAGAGTTGCGGTTGGTCATGTCAGTTTCCTTTCACTGAACGGGCGACCATCGCGCCGTTGGGGAGGAATTTGGCCATTATTCCCCGCGCTGACAAACGAGTAATGTCGGATCGTCACATAAGGAGATTTGAACTGTGCATGGCCGGCTGCCGCCCCTGACTGCGCTCCGCGCCTTCGAGGCAGCCGCCCGCCACCTGTCCTTCGCCAAGGCGGCGGAGGAACTGCATGTCACCCCGGCTGCCCTCAGCTACCAGATCCGCGTGCTGGAGGAGCATCTGGACGTCGCCCTGTTCAACCGCCTGAACCGGGCCGTCACGCTGACCGACGCGGGCAAGGCGCTGGCCCCGCGCGCGGCGGAGGCCTTTGCGACCCTGGCCGAGGGGGTGCGCGCGGTTGAGCGGTTGACCGATACCTCGCTGACCGTGACGGCGGGGCCCGCCTTCACCGCGAAATGGCTCGCGCCGCGCTTCTTCCGCTTCGCCTCGGCCCATCCCGATATCGAGCTGCGCTTCGTCGCCTCGCTCAGGATCATGGATTTCGACCGCGACGGGGTCGACGCCGCGATCCGCTTCGGCATGGGCGCGGGCGCATCCGAGTATAGCGAGGTGCTGATCGACGAATTCGTCGTCCCCGTCGCCGATCCCGACCTCGCGGCGACGATCCAAACCGCCGAGGACGTCGCCCGATCGCCGCTGTTCCACGACGACAGCGTCGCCCACATTATGCCCGAGGTCGGCTGGCCGGCCTGGTTTCGCGCGGCAGGGCTGGGCGAGCGGGCAGAGGCCCGGCGCGGCCCGCGCTTCTCCAACGCCGACCACGCGATCGATGGGGCGGCAGAGGGCGGAGGCATCGCGCTGGCCCGAGGTTCACTGGCCGAACGCGACCTGGCGCAGGGCCGCCTGGTGATCCCGATCCCACTCGGACTGTCGCTGCCCGGCCGGTTCCGCTTCGCCTGCAAGACCGGCGCCGAGACGGACCCGCGGATCGCTACGTTCCTCGCCTGGCTGCGCGAGGAGACCCGCTCCATCGCGCGTCTGGCCGAAACGCTGGAGCTGCATCCGCTGGCTCTCTGACACGCTTGCCCGGGCATGCGCGCCGGCTTACTTCGCCCGCAGATGAAGGAGCGGCGGCAATGAAAATCGGCATCCTGCAGACCGGCAAGGTGAACGAGGCGTTGGTTGGGCGTTGGGGCGAGTATCCCGAGATGGTCGCCGCCATGCTCTCGGCCGAGGCGCCGGAGTTCACCTATGCGACCTGGGCCGTGCTGGATGGCGAGATGCCGGACAACCCGACAGCCTGCGACGCGTGGATCGTGCCGGGCTCGCGCCACGGCGTCTATGATCCCCTGCCCTGGATCGCGCCGCTGAAGGCGTTCCTGCGTGCGTCCCGCCAGGCAGGTCGGCCGATCCTCGGCATCTGCTTCG
>JBCCSW010000354.1:0-4214 GCA_039199465.1 Pseudomonadota bacterium | reverse complement strand
CGTTGCCGCCGGCGCCGCCGACGCCGAACACGGCGAAGCGCGCGCACAGGTCGTGGTCGTCCACGTCCGTGAATTTCAGTGCCATCGCTGACTGCCCTTCTGCTCCTTGCCCGGACGCAGCGCTGTTCCGCGCCTTGTATCGTCCGAGCGCCTCAACGCCCGATCTAGTTACACATCACAAAACTTAGCCGAATCGCTAAGTAAGGTCACTAGCGGATCCGGCGGAGGTCCCGTAGCGCGACCTACGGGTCCGGCGCCCCGCCATCGGCTCTGCGCTCACCAGCTTGTCTTCAGCCATCGCACGATGTCCTGCGCGCGGCCTTGTACCGACCATTGGCGTGGCGCCTCGAAGTCCCAGACCTCGTCATGCGGGCGCATGGCATAGATCGCGAGGCCGACGGCCGCGGCGCTTTCCGGCCCCGCCAAGGCCTGGGGCAGGCCGGCCAGGCGCATCGGCCGGCCGATCCGGGGCCGCCGGCCCATGATCCGCGTCACCAGCTCGTCCACGCCCGGCATGTGGCAGGCGTTGCCGGTCAGCACGATGGAGCAGGCCGGCATGTCGGTGACACCGAGCGCCAGCAGCCGGTCGCGCACCAGGCGCAAGGTCTCCTCGAGGCGCGGCCGGATGACGCCGATCAGCATGCCGCGGCTGATGGTGCGGGGGTCGAGGCTCTGTTCCTCGCCGCGCCGCGGCGCCTCGATCGGCTCGCGATTGTCGGCCCCGGTCGCGATGCAGCCGCCATGCAGCGTCTTCAGGCGCTCGGCCTCGGCCTCGCCCATCATCAGGCCGGCCGCGATGTCGGCGGTAACGTGGGCGCCGCCAAGGCGAACGCCATCCACGCAGACCAGATGATCGCGCAGAAAGACCGAGCACTGCGTCGTGCCCGCGCCCATGTCGATCGCGACCGCGCCGGTGCGCTGCTCGTCCTCGACCAGCGCGGCCAGGCCGCTGGCGTAGGGCGCGCTGACCACGCCCGCAAGGTCAAGATCGCACTGGCGAACGCATTCCATCAGGTTGGCGAGTGGACGTGCATCGACGGCCACGACGTGGATCGCGACGCTCAACTGCCGGCCCATCATGCCGCGCGGATCGGTGATGCCAGTCTGATAGTCGAGCCCGATCTCCACCGGCTGCGCATGCAGGATGTGCCGCCCCTCGCCGATCGGCGGATCGGGCGCCTCGGCCAGCGCCGCCGCGATGTCGCGCTCGCTGACGCGGCCCGTCTCGGTCTCGACCTCGCCGACGGTCGAAAAGCTCTCGGGCCGTCCGCCCGAGAAGCCGACGATCACGTGGTCGACGCGCTCGACCCTTGGGGCGGCCATCCGTTCGGCGGCCAACAGGGCCGAGCGGATGGCCCGCGCGGCCGCCGTCATGTCGACCACCTCGCCCCGGCGGATGCCATGGGCCTGCACGCAGCGCGCGCCCACCACTTCGACCGCGCCGAACAGCGAGGCACCGAGGCGATCGACCGCCCCGCCGCCGGCCAGCGCCTCGGCCGCGCGGACCTGGTCCAGCTTCAACACGAGGCAGGTGATCTTGGAGCTGCCGATATCGATGACGCCGAGGCGCCCGCGCTTCATCGCGAGGCTCAGATTGCCCCGCATCTGACGCAGCATCTCGAGAGCTCGGAAATTCACAGCGCTTCCTTCTCGGCCTCGTCGAGCATGCGCCGCAGCCGCATGGTCTCGATCGCGCGGCTATGCAGGCGCAGCGTCGGTCGGTCGGGCAGGCGCATGTCGACCGCGGCCACATCGCGGTTCAGAAGATCGCTGCCGTAATGCAGCGCCAGCACGCGCGCCCAGGCGGCCTCGGGATCCGCCGACGGCAGCATCACGCGGATATCCTCGGCCGAGAGAGCGTCCTCGCCGGCCAGCACGATGTCCCAGCGCCGCGCACCGACGCGCACTAGCGCCCTCAGCCGGGCATCGATCTCGCGGCCGAGGGCGATCAACGCCATCGCCTCGCCGACCGCGGCATCGGCCCCCTCGCCGATCAGCACGGGAAGGTCCGGGAACGCCGCGCGGCGCGCGACCGCCGCGATCACCGTGCCGTCGACAGCGATGCGGAACAGCGCGCCCCCGGCGGCCGGATCGCGCCACAGCGCGACCGCGGGACGCGGCACCAGGTCGAGATGCAGCACGCCGGCGGTGTCCAGCCGCAGCTCGGCCGAGGCGACGCCCCCCATCGCCTCGACACGGGCCCGCAGCGCCTCGAGATCGAGCGACAGCGAGGATTGCGTCGCCGGCAGGGCCAGCATGCGATGCACCTCGGCGCGCAGCCGGTCCGGCACGCCGGTGATCACGATGCCTTCCAGCGCGAATTCAGGCCGGGCCTTGACCGCGTCCCAGGCCGCGGTGATGCGCGCCTCGGCGGCCTGGCGCAGGCCGTCATCGGCGATGCCGCGCCAGGCCAACAGCGCCGCGAGCGTCACCGGCAGGTACAGCGTCACGGCCGCGCGCACTGCCGGCTGCGCCCAAGTACGCCGCAGACGATAGGCCAGCTTGGACGGCCCCGGGCCCGTACGGCGCCGCCGTCGCCGCGGAGCACCGTCGCCCACCGGCGGCTCCGGATTGACGGCGGCGTGCAGCCTGCCCATCACCTCGCCTAGCGGTCGCATGACGCGTCCTCCACCATCCAGGCGCAGAGCTCGGCGAAGCCCATGCCCCGATAGGCGGCCTGTTCGGGCGCCAGCGACGTCGGCGTCATCCCCGGCTGGGTGTTGGTCTCGAGGATGATGAGGCCCTCGACGCCCTGACGGTCGTCCCAGCGGAAGTCCGAACGCGACAGGCCCCGGCAGCCGAGCGCGCGATGCGCGGCCAGGGCATGGGCCAGGCACGCGTCCTCCACATCCTTGGGGATCGACGCCGGCACCTCGTGGCGCGAACCGCCCTCGGCATATTTGGCGTGATAGTCATACCAGCCGTTCGAGATGATGTCGGTCACGGCAAGCGCATCGTCGCCCATCACGCTCGCCGTCAGCTCCCGGCCGGGCACATAACGCTCCACCATGACGCGAGCCGGCGCGTCCTCCCCCAGACGCGCCGGCCCGTTCGCCCCCTCGGCAACGATTGTGACGCCGACCGAGGAGCCCTCGTTGACGGGCTTCACGACATAAGGCGGCGTCATCGGGTGATCGGCTTCGACGGTCGCGCTGTCCAGCACCAGGCTCTCGACCACAGGCAGGCCGTGGGCGGCATAGACCTGCTTGGCGCGCGCCTTGTCCATCGCCAGTGCCGACGCCATCACGCCGGAGTGGGTATAGGGCAGACGCAACCACTCAAGGATGCCCTGGACGCAACCGTCCTCTCCCCAACGCCCATGCAGGGCGTTGAAGACCACGTCGGGGCGCAGCGCATCCAGCCGGGCCGCCACGTCGCGCCCGGCATCGATCTCGTCGACGATGTACCCCGCCTCACGCAAGGCGCCGGCGCACTCCCGACCGGACACGAGGGACACCTCGCGCTCGGCGGAGAGACCGCCTTCCAGCACCGCGATGCGGGGGAGTGTCCTGCTCGACATGCCCGCCCCACTGTCGGCCCGCCTTTTACCGGCGATGTCCGACGGGTCGTTGTGACCCAAGGCTACAGACTAACGCCGATGCGCTGGATTTCCCAGACCAAATCGTGCCCCAACGTCGCCTTGACCCGGGCACGCACCTCCTCGCCAAGCTCCTCCAGCTCGGCCGCCGTCGCCCCACCGGCATTGGTCAGGAAGTTCGAGTGCTTTTCGCTGATCTTGGCCCCGCCCAGGGTCAGCCCGCGGCACCCTGCAGCGTCGATCAGCGACCAGGCCTTCAGCTCGTGCGTATCATTCGCCTGCCCGGTCGAGGAGAAACCGGCCGGGTTGCGGAAGGTCGAGCCGCAGGAGAGTTCGTCCACCGGCTGCGTCGCCGCGCGCCGCTCAAGGAAGTCCTGCATTTCGGCCTCGATCTCGGCCCGGTCGCCGGGCCGGCCGCGCAGCACGGCCGAGACGATCACGCCCTCGGGCAACGCGCTGTCGCGATAGGCGAAACCGCAGGCGCCGCCCGCGATCTCGACCACCGCACCGGTGCGCGTCACCATGGTCACGCTTTCCACAACGTCGGCGGTATAAGTGCCGTAGCAGCCGGCATTCATGCGCACCGCACCACCGATGCCGCCGGGGATGGTGCGCAGATAGGCGAGACCCGCGATGCCGGCCTCGGCCGCCTTCTGCGCGACGGTGGCATCGGCGG
>JBCCSW010000353.1:0-4223 GCA_039199465.1 Pseudomonadota bacterium | reverse complement strand
TATCTGCGCGACAGCTTCGACATGCTCTATGCCGAGGGTGCGGCAGGCAGCCCGAAGATGATGAGCATCGGGCTGCATTGCAGGCTGGCCGGCAGGCCCGGGCGCGCCGCGGCGCTGCAGCGTTTCCTGGACCATGCGCAGGGGCACGAGGGCGTATGGTTCGCCCGGCGCATCGACATCGCCGAGCACTGGCACCGTCACCATCCACCGCCCGATCGACCGGCGCCGTCGCGCCTGGATCGCGAGGCATTCGTGGCGACCTATGGCGGCGTCTTCGAACACTCGGCCTGGATCGCCGAGCGTGCCTATGACGAAGGTTTGGGTGCGGCGAATGACACCGCGCTCGGCCTGCATGCCGCCATGACAACGCAGTTTCGACTGGCGAGCGAGGCGGAGCGGATGGCAGTGCTGCGCGCCCATCCCGATCTCGCCGGAAGGCTCGCCGCCGCCGCGCGCCTGACGCCCGACAGCGCGGCCGAGCAGGCGGGCGCAGGCCTCGACGCTCTCACTGACGCCGAGCGTGCCCGCTTCGGCGAGCTGAACGCGGCCTATGGCGCGCGCTTCGGCTTCCCCTTCATCATGGCGGTCAAGGGCCGGTCCAAGGCCGAGATCCTGGCCGCCTTCGAAGCCCGCCTCGACAACGACGCCGCGACCGAGTGCGCCGCTGCCTGCGCCGAGGTCGAGACCATCGCGCGCCTGCGCCTCGCCGCCCTGCTGCCGGCATGAGCGGGGCCGACGACAGCGCGGATGGACCGCGCTACTTCGCGCTGGACGGCGGGCACCCGCCGCAGACGGCGCTGATGACCGGTCGCGCGGTTTTCACCGAAGCCTATGCGGTGATCCCCCGCGGCGTGATGCAGGACATCGTCACCAGCTACCTGCCCGATTGGCAGGGCACGCGCGCCTGGATCATCGCCCGCCCGCTTTCAGGCTTCGCCGAGACCTTCGCCCACTATGTCATGGAGGTCGCACCAGGCGGCGGCAGCGACCGCCCGGAACCCGATCCGGGGGCCGAGGGCGCGCTGTTCGTGACGGGCGGCACGCTTTCGCTCAGCCTAGGCGGTGCCACGCAGGCGCTTTGCCCTGGCAGCTTCACCTATCTGCCGCCGGGCGCACCCTGGCAGATCGCTGCAGCAGGCGAGGCGCCGGCGCGGTTTCACTGGATCCGCAAACGCTATGAAGCGGTCGAGGGCCTCGCCCCACCCGACCCGATCACGGTGCAGGAGAGCGCGATCGCCCCCGACCCGATGCCCGGCACGCGCGGGACCTGGGCGACGACGCGCTTCGTCGATCCCGCCGACATGCGCCACGATATGCACGTCACCATCGTCACCTTCGAGCCGGGCGGCGTGATCCCGTTCGAAGAGACGCATGTGATGGAGCACGGTCTCTATGTGCTGGAGGGCAAGGCTGTCTATCGGCTGAACCGCGACTGGGTCGAGGTCGAGGCCGGCGACTACATGTGGCTCCGCGCGTTCTGCCCGCAGGCCTGCTACGCGGGCGGACCAGGGCGCTTTCGCTATCTGCTCTACAAGGACGTGAACCGCCACCCGAAGCTCGGCAGCCCGTGGCCGGGGTGATCGTGGCCGGAGTGATCGTCGCAGCGCCCCTCACCGCCGAGGCGTTCCGTCCCTTCGGCGACGTGATTGAAGCGCGCGGGACCAGCTTTCCGATCAATGCCGGCCTCTGCGATCGCTTCCACGACCTGGCGCGGCTGGAGTTCGCTGGCCCCGGCGGGCGAGCCGCGGTCTCGATCGGCCGGTCGCGCCCGGTCACGCTGCCCCATCGCGTCGACCTCGTCGAACGCCATCCGCTCGGCAGCCAGGCCTTCGTGCCGCTCTCAGCCGATCCGTTCCTGGTCGTGGTGGCTGCCAAGGAAGGCGGCACGCCCGGGCCGCCACGCGCCTTCGTTACGCAGCCGGGACAGGGCGTGAACTACCTCCGCGGCACCTGGCACGGCGTGCTAACGCCGCTCGGCCGCGAGGCCGATTTCCTGATCGTCGATCGGGTGGGCGACGGCATCAATCTGGAGGAACACGCGTATCCCGAACCCTACGAGATCGTCTTGCCGTCTAAGGACTGACCGCACCGGCCACGCCTCAGCGTTTGAGGATCAGATGACCATCCGCGGCCGCCGCCTTTCGGAAGCCGAGGCGCTGTAGGATGGGGAGCGCGGCGCGGTGGATCTGCCGCGCGTCGTCGACCACCACGACCGTCACGCCGGTCTCGGACACGAGCGCCGACAGCCTTTCGGGCGTGAGCGGCGGCGCATCCCGCCTGCTCCACGCCTCGAACAAGGTGGCGCGCATCACGAGGACCTCGCGATGCGCCGGGTCGCGGCGCTGCGAGACATAGGTCATCCGCGCCTCCACCACCGCGGGCGCCCCTTCGGCGACGGGTATCCAGGTCGCCACGGGCTGCGGCGCCAGCACCAGGTCTTCGGAGCCCGCCACATCGTCGACGGCGCGGGCCAGGGCGAAGGCCTCGCCCGGGACCCTGGGGAACGCGCCCCATGCCGGCACCTGCCAGAGGATCGAGCCCGGCCAGAACAGCGCCCCCAGCGCCGCGACGGCCACGGCGCTTCGCAGTGCCCGGCCGCCAGCACTCCAGACCAGACCCGCGATGACCGCGAGGATCATCGGCACCGGCACTGCCCACATCAGCCGATAGTTCAGGTTGCCGGTCACGAGCGCGCCATAGAGATCCCACAGCAGCGGGTTCAGCACGACCACCAGCAGAACGGCGACGCCCAGGCTGACGGCGACGAGCGATCGATGCAGCAGCCCGGCGCCGGCGCCCGACAGCAGCAGGCACACCAGACCCAGCATCGCGACCGGCGTGCCGGCAAGTGGCCACAGCGCGCCGCCCACGGTGCCCGGATCGGCATACTCCGACCCGCCTGGCGGATCGGTCAGCAACACCGCCGCCACGACGAGCCCCGGCCAGAGCACCACGGCCGGCAGGGCCAGAAAGCGCCATCGTACAGCACCCCCGGTCAGCAGGTGCAGAAGGCCGAGCAGCGCTGCCGTCAGCGGCCCCGCATAGACCGCGTTCGCCGTGAAGCCGACACCCGTGATCACGGCAAGACCAAGCAGGACCAGCCCCGCCCGTCGCCCCTGGCGCAACCACGCGACCGTCGCCAGCGCAATCAGCGGCACGACCACGGTCACGAAGACAGCCTTGCCGTGAAAGAACCGCGGCAGCGCGTGGTAGCCATAGCTCAGCAGGCTGCCGTCAAGCGCCGCCAACGCCACCAGATGCAGCAGCAGCGTCGGAACGCGGTGGCAGCCGAAGAGCGCGTGGTGGATCATCGTCAGCGCGCAGGCCGACCAGGCGATCAGCAGCGCCGGCAGCAGGCCATGCGCGACCGGCAGCACCGGCAATGTCGTCACCTCCGAGACGACGGCGACCAGCAGCAGATAGCTCTCCAGCCGATAGGTCGACTTGATGAAGTCGAGCCCGTCGATCCCGAGCATGGTGTCGGTGGCGAACACCGCCTCGCGCGCGACTTTCGCGCCGGTCGCGAAGTTCAGGAACAGCGCGTCGTCCGCATCCGGGATCGAGACGACGGCGTAGAACAGCCCCATGACAACCGCGATGCCGAGCGTGAGCCATATCGCCGGAAAGGCAGGCGCGGCGATGCGCGGGCCCAGGATCAGCGGCGCCGCGCCGTCTGCGGGGGCGCGCAACATCGCCAGCAGCGCCGTTGCGAGGCCCACGATCCAGAGCGGCTCGAACGCGCTGAAGCGGTACTGCAGCGCGATCGCCACCAGGCCGGCGATCCCCGCCAGCACCGCGAGGCCAAGCGTCAGGCGATCCGGCAGTGCGCCTCGGTCCAGCCTCAGCGCCGGCACCCGAAAGCGCAGGCCCGGATCCTCGAAGACCTGAGCGACCGCCTCGACCGATCGGCGGCGCGTGGCGCACCAGAGGCCGACCGCCGCGGCCACGACCAGCGCCACGATCAACAGATCGAAGCCCAGCGCCGCCAGCGCCACGATCTGCGCAAGCGCGGTCCAGACGGTGAGAAAGACCAGGCCGCCGAGGACGACCCGCGCGAGGCCGGTCATTTGCCCTCGGTCGCCGCCTGCCTGAAGACCACGAAGCGCGCGCCCGTGAAGTTGATCACCAGCCCGACTGCCGAGCCGAGTGCAAAGGCCGGCAAGGCGATCTCGCTACCGGTGCCGAAGCGATCGAGGGTCGCGGCATAGACCAGGAAATTGGCC
>JBCCSW010000352.1:0-4244 GCA_039199465.1 Pseudomonadota bacterium | reverse complement strand
GAACATGGTGATGCCGGGCAGCACCTCGCACTCGTCCTCCACCGCCTCGAACACACAGCCGGCATAGGCGGGCTCGATGCCCAGGATCCCGCATTCATAAGTGCGGTAGTAGAGCGGCAGCGGGTTGTAGGCCATTTCGATCTCGGCCTTGGGCGCGATGTAGCGGGCGTTCTTGAAGCGCTTCATGTTCTGCACGTGGTCCCAGTGCAGGTGGGTGAACACGATCGCGTCGATCTCATCGGGGTGGACGCCCAGCTTCTGCTCAAGGTGGTCATGCACCTCGAGGCAGCCGCGCTTGTCGCATTTGTGGTGGTACGTCGTCGCCCGTTCTTCGTCGCAGAGACCGGTGTCGACCAGGATCTTGTGTTCGCCGGTATCGACGTAGTGGCAGTAGACCGGGTTCCAGTACTTCTTGCCGGCGGGGCCCTTCCAGAAGATGTAGGTGCCGAGATCCGCCTCCAGCCACCCGGTGTTTATCGGGTAGATCTTCGTCTCGGCCACGCCCATCGCTTGCCCCGCATCCAAACAGCTATTTTTGCATGCAAAGACACGAGACGCTGGTGTGGCGCAAGGTAATTCTCTGTGACGCGGTGGACTAATTCGCCCGCAGCGCCTGCATGAAGCTGGCGGTCATGTGATCGCGCATCGCCTTCGACGCGGTGACCGAGTCCTCGGAGAAGATGTCGCCGATCAGGGCGTCATGGCTTTGCGCCGACGCGACAAGGTCTTCGGGCGAGGCGAATTTCCGGGCGCGAAAGGGCCCGGTGCGGCGGCGAAACTCGGCGGCGATCTCGGCCATGTAGGGGTTGCCTGTGGCACGGTAGATCGCCGCGTGGAAGGCTTCGTTGGCGCGTAAATAGGCCGAGCGGTCGCCGCTCTCGGCCGCCGCCCAGCATGCTGCTTGCGCCGTCTCGATCTCGGATCGCGCCAACAAATTCAACCGTTGCGAGGCGATCCGGGCGCAGGCGGCCTCGATCTCGTGCATCGCTTCGAAGATCTGGCTCAGTTCCTCGCGCGAATAGACCGCGACGAAGACGCCGCGCTTTTCGCCCTGCACCAGCACGCCCTGGGCGGTCAGGCGCGACAGGGCCTCGCGGACCGGCGTGCGCGAGGCACCGAAACGGGCGGCGAGGCGCATCTCGTCCAGCCGCTCGCCCGGCGCGAGTTCACCGGCGCTGATCTCCTCCATCAACGCCTGCTCGATCCTGAGCGCCGCCGACACGCGTGGCCGCGCTGCCGGCTTGCCCGGTGCCTTATCCCCGTCCTTCGGCATGCGCGATCCTCGACCGATAGCTCTCTCGACACGATAATGGGCTTGGGCGGACGATTTTGTATGTTTACTCTCATTTTTGCATACACCTATCCTCCGCCGACAGGGAGCGGATTCGATGCCGGAAATTCACCTCGAAAGGCTCGTGAAGCGCTATGGCAGCGTCGAGGTGTTGCACGGGATCGATCTCAACATGGCCGAGAACGAGTTCACGGTGCTCGTCGGCCCCTCCGGCTGCGGGAAATCCACGACACTGCGCATGATCGCCGGGCTCGAAAGCGTCTCGGACGGCGAGATCTATATCGGCGGCAAACCGGTCAGCCACCTCGACCCGAAGGACCGCGGGTTGGCGATGGTCTTCCAGGACTACGCGCTCTACCCCCATATGGACGTCGCGCGGAACATCTCGTTCGCGCTGCGCCTGCAGAAGCGCCCCAAGGCCGAGATCGAGGCCAAGGTGCGCGAGGTGGCGGCGATCGTCGGATTGACCGATTTCCTGGCGCGCAAGCCCGGTGCCCTGTCGGGCGGCCAACGCCAGCGCGTCGCGATGGCGCGGGCGCTGGCCAAGGACAGCGGCATCTTCCTGTTCGACGAGCCCTTGTCCAACCTCGACGCCAAGCTGCGCGGCCAGATGCGGGCTGAGCTGGCGATCATGCGCCAGCGGGTGCAGAAGAACATGATCTACGTCACCCACGATCAGATCGAGGCGATGACGCTGGCCGACCGCATCGTGGTCATGCATGGCGGCCATATCCAGCAGCAGGGCACGCCGGAGGAGCTGTTCAAGCATCCGGCCAACAAATTCGTGGCGGGCTTCCTGGGCTCGCCGCCGATGAATTTCCTCGATGCCCATCTCAGGCAGGAGAACGACCGCGTCTATGCAGTCGGCGACGGCTTCAAACTGGCGCTCAGCCCGAACAAGGTCGGCACGCTCGCTGCGGGGCTGGGCGCCGTTACGCTCGGCATCCGGCCCTCGGATCTCGATTTCCAGGCCGATGCGACGGATGATGAGGCACTCGATCTTGAGGTGATCGTCTCGGAGTATGTCGGTGCCCAGTCGGTGCTGCTCTGCACCTGCGGCGGGGCCCAGGTGACGGTCGAGATCAAGTCCGAGACGCCAATCGCGCTCGGTGAGACACTGAGGTTCGCGGTCAGGCCCGGGTCGATCCACCTGTTCGACCGCGAGACCGAAACGGCGCTCTGACGCCGCACAAAGAAGATCAGCAACGGGAGGAATGACGCATGCTGAAAGGACTGGTGACGGCCACGTTAGGCGCCGTCTCGGCGCTGGCGATTGCGACAGGGGCGATGGCCGATCCCTATGCGCCCTATCGCGGCGAGACGCTGATCGTGAACTTCCCGGCGCATCCCCACTACGACGCGGTGATGAGAATCCTGCCCGAGTTCACCAGGGAGACCGGGATCGAGGTCGAGGTCGACCAGCTTCCCTATCTCAAGATGCGCGAGCGCCAGACGCTGGAGCTGTCGCAAGACGAAGGCGAGTATGATCTGATCGCCTATGTCGTGTTCTCAAAGGCCGACTATGTCTTCGCCGACCAGCTCGAGAACCTGGCGCGCTACTTCATGAACCCGAAGCTGGCCGACCCCGCCTATGACGCCGCCGATCTGATCGACGGCTATGTCTACAACATCGGCTTCGCGGGCGGCGAGAAGGGTTACCTGGAAGGCAAGACCGGCTCGCTCTTCGGCATTCCCTATGGCTCCGAGACCTCGGTCCTCGGCTATCGCAAGGACATCTTCGAGAAGCACGACCTGCAGGTTCCCGAGACCTATGAGGAGATGCTGGAGATCGCCTGCAAGATCCCCGAGTTGGAGCCCGGCATGGGCGGGCTGTCGTCGCGCGCGGCCTCTGGCCACCACGCCAGCCACGCCTTCCTGCTGCATCTTGCCCCGCTGGGCGGCCGGGTCTTCGATGACGAGTGGAACCCGATCGTCAACAACGCAGCCGGCGTCCAGGCGGCCGAGGCGCTGAAGAAGATCGTCGAGTGCGGGCCCGAAGGCGCCGCCTCGTTCGGCTTTGGCGAGGCGCTGGGCTCGTTCCTGAACGGCGACACGGCGATGTTCCTCGACACCACGGTGGTCGCCGGCCAGATCAACGACCCGGCCAAGTCTCAGGTCGTCGGCAAGGTCGGCTGGGCGATGCACCCGATGGGCGTGCGCCGCGGCAGCCAGACCGGCGGCTTCGGCATCGGCATCCCCAAGAACGCGGTGAACAAGGAGGCCGCGTTCCTGCTGATGCAGTGGCTGACCTCGAAGAAGGGCGACAAGCTGGTGGCGCTGGCCGGCGGCAATCCTTCGCGCTTCTCGACCCATGCCGACGCGGACGTGAACGCCAAGTTCCCGCACATGGCGACCTTCGGCGAAGCGCTGAAGCACGCTGACCCCGACTGGCGCCCGATCATTCCCGTCTGGGGTAAGATCAACGCCG
Organism: Pseudomonadota bacterium; assembly: GCA_039199465.1. Lineage (GTDB taxonomy): Bacteria > Pseudomonadota > Alphaproteobacteria > Rhodobacterales > Rhodobacteraceae > Thermohalobaculum. The sequence goes on along the minus strand of JBCCSW010000352.1, from coordinate 525 downwards.
ATCTGGGCACCACCCTGTCGAAGGTCCTGACCGAGGATCTGGACATTCAGGAGGCGCTGGACGGTGTGGCCGAGCGCACGCGCGCGGTGATGGACGAGGCCGGGTACTACACCTGGAACTGACGCCGCGCCGTCCCGTCGCGCCGTCCGACATCGTTCGGGACGGTGCGACGGGCTGCGTCACCTTGGATGCCGGATCGGTCGCGTGAACAACCAGACGCTCAATCGGTTAACGCCCTTCATGTTCATGGCGCCCGCCGTGATCATCATGGCCGTAGCCCTTCTCTATCCGCTCGGCTACATGATCTACGGCTCGTTCCGCGATTGGGACCCGAGCCAGAACCTCTCCGAGACCGAGTTCGTCGGCATCAGGAACTATGTGACGCTGTTCTTCGACCCGGCCTTCCGCGAGAGCCTGGCCGTCACGCTGATCTTCGCCTTCACCGTCGTGGCGGCCGAGATGGTGCTCGGCGTGGGGCTGGCGCTGCTGCTCGACCGGAACATCCGCAGCACCGACATGCCGCGG
>JBCCSW010000351.1:0-4247 GCA_039199465.1 Pseudomonadota bacterium | reverse complement strand
CGGCACGGTCGCCCCGATCCCGGCGCGTCCGTTCGGCACGCGCTGGAAGCCGCGGGCAGACGCCTGCTCCGATGGCGCTTCCTCGGCTGGCGCCGCGATGGCGGCAAAGCCTGTTGTGATGCCCGACACGGTGTCGTCCGGCAGCGCCGCGATGATGCCGAGCACGGTACCCGCATCCGCGACACGCAGCGCCAGACTGCCCTCGCCGCGGAAGCCCCGCGCCTCGTCGGCAGTGATGTCCAATGCCGGCGGCCCTTGGATGCAGGCCGACCCATCGGCCAGGGCCACGGCGCGCAGCACGCGGTCGCGCTTGGTGTCCAACGCGCCGGCCACGCCCTCGACGCTATCGCCGTCGGCGCTTAGCCTGATCGTTACCGCGGCGGTCGTGTCGTCTGTCGGGCCCGGTTCGCGCTGGCCGACGCGAAGGCGCATCGGTTCGGCAGGCGAGAACTCGGGACCCGTGTCCTCCGGCTCGGGCTCGGGCGGCGGGGGGGCCTGCTCGATGATCACGATGGTGTCGTCATCGTCGTCGCGATCGACGACGAAGGGCAGCACCGGCCCCGGGAAACCGAAACGCAGCTTCTTGGCGCGCGCGGCGGCGCGCTTCTGCCTGATAAGCCGCGCCTCGCGCCGCTTGGTCTCTCGATCCACGAAGCTTCCGCCATAGCGGCCCGGCTTGCGATCGCCGCTGTCGATCACACCGATCGAGGTGGCGCCCCGCGACGAAGCAGGCTCGCTGCCACCCGTGCTGCCCTTTTTCCCGGATCTGCGGTTCTTCAGCGTCGGGACGACATCATAGGCGTCGTAGCGCTGGCTGGGCGAGACCAGCGAGGCCGCCGCGCCGCCGGAACCGCCGATCGTGGCGTTGGCGCCGACGCTGCCAATCGAGCGGACCTGCGCCGAGGCCGGCAGCGCGATCACACCGGCTGCGGCGACCATGACGACGGGTCCGAAAAGCCCTCTCAACATACCCATGCGGCGCATCCCTTGTCCCCTGACCGGCCTGTCCCGCGCCCGGTCAACATGGCAGATAAGCCGTGCCGAGGCGACGGCGAAGTCAATCGGCGATCACGATCAGCAGATCCTTCGCCTCCACCTGTGTGCCTGCCGAGGTGACGACCCGTTCAATCACGCCGCCGCGTTCGGCGCGGATCGCGGTCTCCATCTTCATCGCCTCCAGCGTCAGGAGCAGTTCGCCAGCATGGACCTTCTGACCCGGCGCGACCGCGACCGAGCCTATCAGGCCGGGCATCGGGGCCGCGACATGGCCGGTATTGCCCTCGTCCGCCTTCTCGGCCCGCTTGGCGGTGGCGGCGATGCGCCGGTCGTCCACGCGGATGGTGCGCGGCTGGCCGTTCAGCTCGAAGAAGACCTTCACCTCGCCGGTGTCGTCGGGCTCGGAGACGGTCAGCAGCCGGATCACCAGCGTCACACCGGGGCGAAGGTCGCATTGCACCTCCTCACCCGGCTGCATGCCGTAGAAGAAGGTCGGCGTCGGCAGCACGCGCACCGGCCCGTAGGTCCGCCGCCGGCCCATGTAGTCGAGATACACCTTGGGATACATCAGATACGAGGAGAGGTCCTCGTTATCGACGGTATGGCCCTCCATCGCTTCCGAGGCCTCGCTCCGCCGGGCCTCCAGATTCTCGGCCGGCATCAGGCTGCCCGGGCGCGCGGTGATCGGCGCCTCGCCCGCCAGCACCTTGGTCTGCAGCGCGGCGGGAAAGCCGCCGGGGGGCTGGCCGACGGCACCCTTGAAGAACGTCACGACGCTATCGGGAAACGACACCTCGGTGGCGGGATCCTCGACATCCGCGCGCGTCAGCCCCGCCGCAACCATTGCCAGCGCCAGGTCGCCGACGGTCTTGGCGATGGGCGTCACCTTGATCACGTCGCCGAACATCCGGTTCACGTCGGCATAGGTGCGGGCGATCTCCTCCCAGCGCTCCTCCAGCCCCATCGAGCGGGCCTGGGCCCTCAGGGTCGTCACCTGACCGCCCGGCATCTCGTGCAGATAGACCTCGGCATTGCCGGATCGGATATCGGGCTCGAAGGCGGCATAGAGCTTTCGCGTCCGCTCCCAGTACTGGCTGAGGGTGTAGAGACTATCGGCCTTCAGACCCGTGTCGCGCTCATGCCCGCGCAGCGCCGCGGCGATCGAGCCCATCGGCGGCTGCGAGGTAAGCCCCGACATCGCATCCATCGCGGCGTCGGCGGCATCGACACCGGCCTCAGCCGCCATCAGGACCGACGCCGCCGAGACGCCCGAGGTGTCATGCGTGTGGAAGTGGATCGGGATCGTGATCTCGCCCTTGAGCGCGGTAACCAGGCGCCGGGCGGCGAGCGGCTTCACCAGCCCGCCCATGTCCTTGATGCAGAGGATATGGGCGCCTGCCTGCTCCAGCTCCTTGGCGAGGTTGACATAGTAGCCGAGCGCGTATTTCGCCCGGTCGGGATCGTCGATATCGCCGGTGTAGCAGATACAGGCCTCAAGCAGGCGGCTCGTTGCCAGCACCTCGTCCATCGCGAGACGCATGTTCTCGACCCAGTTCAGGGGATCGAACACGCGGAACACATCCATACCGGTGCGCGCCGCCTCGCGGATGAAGTGCTGCACCACGTTGTCGGGCAGGTTGGTGTAGCCGACGCCGTTCGAGGCGCGCAGCAGCATCTGCGTCAGCATGTTGGGCATGGCGGCACGCAGCTCGCGCAGCCGCTGCCAGGGGCATTCCTGCAGGAAGCGATAGGCGACATCGAAGGTGGCGCCGCCCCAGCATTCGACCGAGAACAGCTGGGGTGCCAGGCGCGCATAGGCCGGCGCGACCTTGACCAGATCGAGCGAGCGCATGCGCGTGGCCAGCAGCGACTGATGCCCGTCGCGCATCGCGGTGTCGGTCATCAGCAGCGCCTTGGAGGCCAGCATCCGATCTGCCACCGCCTTCGGCCCCTCGGCATCAAGGATCTGCTTCCAGCCGTTCGGCGCAGGCTCGACCGGGTGCACCGGCATCTCGGGCACCTTGACCTCGGGCGTGGCATAGGGGCGGGGGCGGCCTGCGACCTCGGGATGGCCGTTCACCGTGATGTCGGCGATATAGGTCAAGAGCTTGGTCGCCCGGTCGCGGCGCTTCTTGAACTCGAACAGCTCGGGCGTCGTGTCGATGAAGGTGGTCGTATACGCCATCGACGTGAATTTCGGGTGCTGCAGCAGGTTCTCGACGAACACGATGTTGGTCGCGACGCCGCGGATCCGGAATTCGCGCAGCGCCCGGTCCATGCGCGCCACCGCCTCGGTCGGCGTCGGTGCCCAGGCGGTGACCTTCTCCAGCAGGCTGTCGTAGCTGCGAGTGATCACGGCGCCCGAATAGGCCGTACCGCCGTCCAGCCGGATGCCGAAGCCGGTGGCCCCGCGATAGGCGGTGATGCGGCCATAGTCCGGTATGAAGTTGTTGAGCGGGTCTTCCGAGGTGATCCGGCACTGGATGGCGTGGCCCGACAGCTGGACGCTGTCCTGGCTGGCATGGCCGGTCGCCTCGGCCAAAGTCGCGCCCTCGCATATGCGGATCTGCGCCTTGACGATGTCGATGCCGGTCACCTCCTCGGTGACGGTATGTTCGACCTGGATGCGGGGGTTCACCTCGATAAAGAAAAAGGCGCCGGTGTCGGCATCCTGCAGGAACTCGACGGTGCCGGCGCATTCATAGTTCGCGTGGCGGGCGATCCGCAGGCCCAGATCGCAGATCTCGGCGCGCTGGGCGCGGTCCAGATACGGCGCGGGCGCGCGCTCGACCACCTTCTGGTTGCGTCGCTGGACCGAGCAATCGCGTTCGAACAGGTGGTAGAGACTGCCGTGCCGGTCGCCCAGCACCTGCACCTCAACGTGCCGCGCGCGCTGGATCAGCCGCTCAAGATATCCCTCGCCATTGCCAAAGGCGGCCTCGGCCTCGCGCCGGCCCTCGCGCACCTTGTCCTCAAGCTCATCCGGCCCCGCGATGGGGCGCATGCCGCGACCGCCGCCACCCCAGGACGCCTTGAGCATCATGGGATAGCCGACAGCCTCCGCGGCCTCGCGGATCGTGGCCATGTCCTCGGCCGGGTCGGGCAGCACTTCCGAGGCCGGGACGACGGGCACGCCGGCGGCGATAGCGGCGCGCCGGGCGCTCGCCTTGTCGCCCAGCATGCGCATGGTCTCGGCCTTGGGGCCGATGAAGGCGATGCCGGCCTTGGCACAGGCATCGACGAAATCCGGG
>JBCCSW010000350.1:0-4296 GCA_039199465.1 Pseudomonadota bacterium | reverse complement strand
GTGATGTTCTTTCACCAGGTGCACATATCCCAGGTGAAGGGCTGGAGCCTGACGGCGATGGCACCGGGCTACGCGGCCTATGCCGGCGCCACAATCGCCGTGTCTTTCCTGTCCGGATGGATCGTGGACCGGTTCGGCGCGCAGGTTTTGCTCCCGGTGGTGGTGTTGCCCATGGCGGTGGGGATCACCCTGCTGGCGCCCGCGCAGAATGTGTCGACATGGTTTGTGGTCCTTGGCCTTCTGGGGGTGACTACGGGCATGAGCGCAACGCTCTCGGGCACGCTGTTGCCGGCGGTCTACGGCACGGACCATTTGGGATCGGTCCGTGCGGTGGCCACGGCGCTCATGGTGTTTTCCACGGCCATTGGTCCGGGAGTGACTGGATTGGTCGTCGATGCAGGTATCGATTTTCCGGCGCAGGGTCCCGTGATGGGGGCCTGGTGCCTGGCTCTGTCGCTGGGAATGATCCCTGTGATGCGCCGCATCGGGCGGTTGGTTTGACCCAACCCGCCCGTGCTCACGTCACATCAGGTCGCGCACATCCGTCAGGCGACCTGTCACGGCGGCCGCCGCGGCCATGGCCGGGCTCATCAGATGGGTGCGTCCCCCGCGCCCCTGACGCCCTTCGAAATTGCGGTTCGACGTGGCGGCACAGCGCTCGCCGGGCGTGAGCTGATCGGGATTCATGGCAAGACACATGGAACATCCCGCAAGCCGCCATTCAAAGCCCGCCTCCTTGAAGACATCGGCGATGCCCTCTTCCTCGGCCTGGGCCCGCACGAGGCCTGAGCCGGGCACGACCATGGCGCGCAGTCCGTCCTTGATCTTCTTGCCGCGCAGGATTTCGGCGGCAGCGCGCAGATCCTCGATCCGCCCGTTGGTGCAGGAGCCGATGAAGACCGTGTCGATCTCGATCTCGTCCAGCTTGGTGCCGGGGGTCAGGCCCATATACTCCAGCGCGCGCTTGGCGGCGGCCGCCTTGGCGCCCTCGAAATCCTCGGGATGGGGTACTGCGCCCGTGATCGGCAGCACGTCCTCGGGGCTTGTACCCCAGGTGACGACCGGCTGGATCTTGGCTGCATCCAAGATGATCTCGCGATCGAAATGAGCGCCGGGATCGGTATTCAGCGTGCGCCAATAGGCGGTCGCGCGGTCCCACATCTCGCCCTTGGGCGCGCGGGGCCGGCCCTGGACATAGGCGATGGTCTTCTCGTCCGCAGCCACCAGGCCTGCCCGGGCGCCGCCCTCGATCGCCATGTTGCAGACGGTCATGCGGCCTTCCATCGAGAGCGCCATGATCGCCTCGCCGCAATACTCGATCACATGACCGGTACCGCCGCCCGTGCCGGTCTCGCCGATGATCGACAGCGTGATGTCTTTGGCGGTGACGCCTTCGGGCAGGCTGCCGCGCACCTCTACCTTCATGTTCTTGGACTTCTTCTGCACCAGCGTCTGCGTGGCCAGCACATGCTCGACCTCCGAGGTCCCGATGCCATGGGCCAGCGCGCCAAAGGCGCCATGCGTGGCGGTGTGGCTGTCGCCGCAGACAATGGTCATGCCGGGCTGGGTCAGGCCCTGCTCGGGCCCCACGATGTGGACGATGCCCTGCCGGCGGTCGGCCACGTCGAACAGCTCCACGCCGAAATCGGTCGCGTTCTGGCGCAGCGCTTCCACCTGGATACGGCTCTGCTCATCGCGGATGCCCTCCAGCCGGGTCGGGTCGGTCGGCACGTTGTGGTCCGGCACCGCCAGCGTCGCCTCGGGATGGCGCACGGCACGGCCGGCCATGCGCAGACCCTCGAAAGCCTGCGGGCTGGTGACCTCGTGGACCAGATGGCGGTCGATGTAGAGCAGGCAGGTGCCATCCTCGCCCTGCTCAACAACGTGGTCGTCCCAGATCTTGTCGTACAGCGTCTTCGCCATGGGTTCGTATCCTGGTGTCCGGTCGGCTGACGGGCGCGAGCGTTGCGCGTTGGCGCGGACGTCGGCTATGCGGGCGTGGCGGGCGTCAGCCCGTCGCGCCGGCCACGCGCGCGCCGTGAAACCGCGACGGAAGTCGACGGTGATCGGTCAGATCGCGCGGGGCGGTTGGCATCTCCATAGCCGGCCTTTTACTGTCGTTGGTCCCACGCGGCAACTGGGCTGATACGCCTCGGTCGGCAAGCGGCTCATGACGAGCCGCCATACCGTGCCGGCCGACCTCGGCCCCGGTCCTCGCAGTCGAGACGTTATCGCAGCAGAGTTGGGCGATCCGATGTACGCACGCATCTCACTGTTCCGCACCAAGGCCGAGCACAACAACGCCGAGACGCGGGCCAGCCTGCAGGCCTCGCTGCCCGAGCGGCTGAAGACGGTGCCGGGCCTGAAGCAGTGCTTTCTGTTGGGTATGGAGGAGGACGGTCGAACCGGCGTGATCGCCGTTTTCGAGAGCGAGGAGGCGCTGCTGGCTGCGACGGAGGAGATCGAGACGCTGTGGTTTCAGGTGGCTCATCTCATCGAGGGCGAGATCGTACAGCACGGCCTGCCGGTCTTCCTGCACACCGACTGCGCTACCGGGGACTGATCGTCGGGGGGCGTCGCAAGTCTAGGTGCTTCGGTCTTAGCGTTCGGCGGGTGCGACGAGTGTGCGGCGCATGATCAAGGCATCGACGGGCGCTCCGCCATCCCGCTGGTAATAGCCGCGCCGCAACCCGGCCTCGGCCCAGCCTGTGCTTTGGTAGAGCGCGAGCGCGGCGGCGTTATCGACCGCGACCTCGAGGAACATCGTCTTGGCGCCGCGCCGCGCCGCAAGCGCTTCGGCCGTGGCCAGGAGCTGCCGACCGAGGCCCGCGCGGCGGGCGGACGGGATCACGCCAAACTCCAGGATCTCCGCCTCGTCGGCGGCGACGCGGAGTACAAGCAGGGCATCCCGGAACTGTGCGTCGGTGACGAGGAGGGTCCCTGGCGCCTCGGCGAGAGCCAGGAAGTCAGCCGCTGCCCATCCCGCACCGTCGCCATCGAAGGCGGCTGCGGCGATCGCGGACAGACGGTCGGCATTGCTGGCCGAGGGCACGATCACCCGCGACATCGCCCCGCTCAGTCCAGCAGGACGGGCGGCGCCTCGGATGGCAGGGCCGCATCCGCCTCGCGCAGGTAGAGCGGCGCCGGCAGGGCGCCGGGCGTTCGCTCGGCGGCGAGACCCGCGACGATGGCGGGATCGGCGTGGCCCGCGGATGCCAGCGCCGTCGTCAGACCGGCCAGCGACCAGCCGTCGCCGATGCGAACATCCCGGTCGGGTTGCGCCGAAAGCGCCTCGACCGCGACGAGCGCCGGCTTGGCCAGCGGCACCATGTCGGGCGCGAAACACTGCAGAAAGACAGCACCCCGGCCGGCCAGGGCGACCGCGACCGGCCGGGTCTCGGCCCAGCCGACCTTGGCCTGAAGACTGCGGGGCTGGCTGCGTGACGAGGCGGGCGGATCGCTTTCGGTCGGCCCGTCATCGGCGCCGGTGCTGCGGGCGAGCTGCGGGCGGGTGACCCCTGCGGCGACGGCCTCGAAGCGCGTGATACCGATTGCTGGCACGCCCCGCCCAAGCGCGAGGCCGCGCGCCGCAGCCACCCCGATGCGCAGCCCGGTGAAGCTGCCCGGTCCGGTGCAGACCGCGATGCGCTTTAGATCCTGCACCGCCGCGCCGGCTTGCTGCAGCACCGCCTCGATCAGCGGAAAAAGCCGCTCGGCATGGCCGCGCTCCATCACCTCAGACAGCTCGGCCAGAACCATGCCGTCGGACACGAGGGCGACGCCGCAGCGCCCAGCCGACGTATCGATCCCGAGGATCACGACGCTGAATTCAGCGCATCGCGGGCACTGGCGTCGGGCCGCGGCAGGTCATCGTCGATATGCAGCCAGGACAGCCGTGCGCCGTGATGGCTATGCATCGCCGGCAGGATCGTGTCGGCCTGATCGATGACGCCGATGGGCACGTAGATCTGGTCCGGCAGATAGTCGAAGCGTGCCGCCAGGGGCGAGCCGCAGCTGCGGCAGAACCAGCGCTCGACGCCCGCGACGGTCGAGAACGGTCCCGGATCGGGTGTCAGGGTGACGCTCCCCGCTGGAAATGCCGCGAAGGCGGCCACGGGCGCCCCCGTCCAGCGCCGGCAGTCCACGCAATGGCAATAGGCTGCCGTCAATGGCGGCGCATCGGCCCGAAGCGTCGTCGCCCCGCAATAGCAGCGGCCGGTGATCACGGCGTTAGAGGCCGACGGGCCGCACCTCGGTCACCTCGGGGATGTAGTGGCGCAGCAGGTTCTCGATCCC
>JBCCSW010000349.1:0-4347 GCA_039199465.1 Pseudomonadota bacterium | reverse complement strand
GCGATCTGGTGGCGGCAGGACGTGCCGTCGGCCAGGATGATCGTGTCGGCATCGGCGGCGCGCACGGCCGGGGCCAGCGACGCCTCGCCCATCTTGCGCGAGACCTCCAGCGTCTCGGCCTGGTAGCCGAAGCTGCCGGCCATGCCGCAGCAGGAGCTGTCGACGACCTCTACCGCCAGCCCGGGGATGCGGCGCAGCACCGCCTCGACCGGGCCCATCTCGCCATAGGCCTTCTGGTGGCAGTGGCCGTGGACCAGCGCACGGCGCGCGCCGACCGGGCCGAGCGGGGCGACGGGCTCCTCCTCCAGATGCTGGGCCAGGAACGTCTCGAACAGCATCACGCGGCTGTCCCAATCAGCAGGCCAAACCTCGCGGCCCAGCAGCCGGGGCACCTCGTCGCGGAAGGACATGATGCAGGACGGCTCCAGCCCGACGACCGGGATGCCGCGCTGCAGGGCGGGGGCCAGGGCGGCGGCAGTGCGGGCCATCTCGCTTCGCGCCCGCTCCACCATGCCCGTCGCCAGATAGGTGCGCCCGCAGCAGAGCGAGCGGCCCGGGCGCGTGCCGTCCTCGCCCGCCACGGCATGGGCGACGGTCAGGCCCAGGCCCTCCAGCACCGCGCGGGCGGCGCTCAGATGCTCGGGCTCGAAATGGCGGTTGAAGGTATCGGCGAACAGGACGACATCGGCGTCCAGCATGTCGGCCGGCGCACTCTCGGTGCGGTACCAATCGGCGCGCCATTCGGGCAGCGGGCGCTCGGCCGCGATGCCGGCGACCCGCTCCATCAGTCGAGCCATCAGCGGGCTGCGGTTGCGCAGGTTGGCGAGCGCCGGGAACCGGGCCGCCAGCGGCGCATAGGCCGGCATATGGGCGACCATCCGATCGCGCAGCGACCAGCCCCGCTGTGCCGCGCGGGCCGAGGCGGCCTCGGCCTTCATCGCGGCCATGTCGACGGCCATCGGGCATTCCCGGCGGCAGGCCTTGCATGACACGCAGCGCTTCATCGCATCGGCGACGGCGTCCGAGGCGAGCCCGTCCTCGATCTGACCCGAGAGCGCGAGGCGCAACGTGTTGGCGCGGCCGCGCACCGCGTCGCGCTCCTCGCCCGTCGCGCGGAACGAGGGGCACATGACGCCGCCCTGCAGCTTCCGGCAGGCGCCGTTGTTGTTGCACATCTCGACAGCGCCCTGCAGGCCGCGCCCGGCGCCCTTATGGCCGGGCCAGTCCAGCACGGTCGCAGTCTCGGGCACAGCGTAGTCGGGGCCGTAGCGCATCAGGCTGCGGTCATCCATGCGCGGCGCGCGCACGATCTTGCCGGGGTTCAGCACGCCGGTCGGGTCGAAGCGGTCCTTCACCGTCTCGAAGCTCTCGACCATGCGCCGGCCGAACATGCGCTCGTGAAACTCCGAGCGGACGATGCCGTCGCCATGCTCGCCGGAATGCGAACCCTGGTAGGAGGCGACGAGATCCATCGCCTCCTCGGCGATCGCGCGCAGCGCCTTGACGCCCATGTCCTGCTTCAGGTTAAGCACCGGGCGGACATGCAGCGTCCCGACCGAGGCGTGGGCGTACCAGGTGCCGTCGGTCCCGTGGCGGTGGAAGATCGCCGTCAGGTTCTCCGTATAGTCGGCAAGGTCCTCAAGCCTGACGCAGCAATCCTCGACGAAGCTGACCGGTTTGCCCTCCGTCTTCATGCTCATCATGATGTTGAGGCCCTGCTTGCGGACCTCGCCGATGCGCCCCTGCAGGCCGGGGTCGGTGGCCTCGACGACGCCGCCCTCCCGCTTGCCGGGCGTGCCGAACTCGAAGCCGAGATCGGACATGATGGCGTGCAACGCCATCAGTCGCCGGCGGTTCTCGGCCATGTCGGGCTCGGCGAACTCGACCAGCAGGATCGCCTCGGGCGCGCCGCGCACGAATTCGTCGAGGATGGGTTTGAAGACCGCGTTGTCCTGCGCGAGGCGGATCAGGTTGTGGTCGATCAGCTCGATGCCGACCGGGTCGAGCGTCACCAGATGCTGCGTCGCCGCCATCGCATCGCGGAAAGTCGGGAAGTGGCAGACGCCGGTCAGCTTGGCACCGGGCAGGGGCGACAGCTTGATCGTGATCCGCTCGGAGATCGCGAGCGTGCCCTCCGAACCCACCAGCAGCGTGGCGAGATTGACCGGTTGCCCGTCGCGGTTCTCGGGTGCGTCGGGGGGGATCAACGCGTCGATATTGTAGCCGCCGACGCGGCGATCGACATCGGGGAAGCGCCGCGCGATCTCCCCGGCTTCAACCCGGCCAAGCTCCAGTAGGTCGGCGACCAGGGCGGCGGTCGCCCCGCCTAGGTTCTCGCCCGGGCGGATCTCGCCGAAACGCGCCCGGCTGCCGTCGGCCAGCAGCGCATCGATGGCCAGCACGTTGTCGCGGCTCATACCGTAGCGGCGCGAGCGGGCGCCGCAGGAATTGTTGGCCGTCATGCCGCCTATGGTGGCGCGGGAGCCCGTCGACACGTCGACCGGGTACCAAAGACCATGTGGCTTCAGCGCCCGGTTCAACTCGTCCAGCACAACGCCCGGCTCGACCACGGCGGTGCGGTTCTCGGCATCGACCTCGATGATCCGGTTCAGATGGCGCGAGCAATCGATGACGATGCCGGAATTGACCGTCTGGCCGCATTGCGAGGTGCCGCCGCCGCGCATCGTGACGCTCAGGTCGTGGTCGCGCGCCATGGCCAGCGTCACCGCCACATCGTCGCCACTGCGCGGTATCACAACGCCGGCTGGCACCATCTGATAGATCGAGGCGTCGGTCGCATAGCGTCCCCGCGCGCCCGCATCGAACAGCACGTCGCCAGCGACCTCGCGCTTTAGCCGGCGGGCAAGGGGGCTTTGCCGGGCATCGCGGATGACGCGCATTGACGAAACTCTCCGATATGTATTTTGTATACAAAATGAGTTGCACGCCGCAGCGCGTTGCGCAAGACCCTTCTGATACCGATAGCGCGGTCTCGGCGCGTCCTGTACGACCCGAACGCCATACCAGACCGGAGAGAGCCCATGCCGTCCACCTACACCGCCGGCCGCCATTTCCTGCAGATCCCCGGTCCGACGAACGTACCGGACAGGGTGCTGCGCGCGATGGATTATCCGACCATCGACCACCGCGGCCCGGACTTCGCCGAGATCGGCAAGAAGGCGCTTGCCGGCATGAAGCGCGTCTTCAAGACCCAGGGGCAGGTGGTGATCTTCCCGGCCTCGGGCACCGGCGCGTGGGAGGCGGCGCTGGTCAACACGCTGAGCCCCGGCGATCGGGTGCTGATGGTCGAGACCGGCCATTTCGCGACGCTCTGGAAGAAGATGGCCGACAAGCTGGGCGTCGAGACCGAGTTCCTGTCGACCGACTGGCGCACGGGCGCCGACGAGGCCCCGATCGAGGATCGCCTGCGCGCCGACACCACCCACGCGATCAAGGCGGTCTGCGTCGTCCACAACGAGACCTCGACCGGCTGCACCAGCGACATCGCCGCCGTGCGCCGCGCGATCGATGCGGCGGGCCACCCGGCGCTGCTGATGGTCGACACGATCTCCTCCCTCGCCTCGATCGATTATCGGCATGACGAATGGGGCGTCGACGTGACCGTCTCGGGCAGCCAGAAGGGTCTGATGCTGCCGCCGGGCCTCAGCTTCAACGCGATCAGCGACAAGGCGATCGCAGCGGGCACGACCGCCACGCTGCCCCGGAGCTATTGGGACTGGGCCGACATGGCGGGGCCGAACGGGCAGGGTTTCTTCCCCTACACGCCCGCGACCAACCTGCTCTACGGCCTGGTCGAGGCGATCGACATGCTGGAGGAGGAGGGGCTGGACGCCGTCTTCGCCCGCCACCAGCGCCATGCCGCGGCGACCCGCGCCGCGGTCGAGGCCTGGGGGCTGGAAGTGCTCTGCCGCACGCCCAGGCACCATTCCGGCTCGCTGACTGCGGTGATCATGCCCGAGGGGCATTCGGCCGACGCCTTCCGCGCGACGGTGCTGGAGAATTTCGACATGTCGCTCGGCACCGGGCTGGCCAAGCTGGCCGACCGGGTGTTCCGCATCGGCCATCTGGGCGATTTCAACGATCTTACGCTGATGGGCACCCTGTCGGGCGTCGAGATGGGGCTGGCGCTGTCGGGCGTGCCGCACCGTGCGGGCGGCGCGCAGGCCGCGATGGCTGTGCTGACGGGGGGCAGCGCGGCGACGGCCGCTGCGGCGGAGTAGCGCGGCGGTCCCGCGAGGGGCGCGTTGACGGCGGCCAGTGGCGCCGCAGCTTCGCGCCCATGACCGATTTTTCGCATCTGGGCGGCGCGGCCGCGGCGGTCGTCGG
>JBCCSW010000348.1:0-4361 GCA_039199465.1 Pseudomonadota bacterium | reverse complement strand
CGGCCGGCAGGTCGACGACGGACACCCGCACCAAGGCGTCGCGGGCCAGCACGCCGCCTTGCATGGGCCCGAAATAGCCGATCGCCCCCTCGCGCACCGCGGCGATGCCGGTGCCGCGGGTTGGGGGCGCCAGCGCGTTGCCTGCTGCCCGGCTGTCGTCGCCGGACCCGGCGGGCGGCGCGCTCAGCCGTCTGCGCCTCAGCGCGGCGACAAGCCAACCGCCACCGCCCAGCGTCAGGATCAGGCCGAAGATCTCGGCGGCGAGGCTGCGCCCGATCTGCCCCGAAAGCAGCATCAGGCCGAGGGCGAGCGCCACGAGCGCGACCCAGATCTCGGGCAGGCGAAGGGCGCGCATCACGGTGGGCCACCCGCTCACCGCCAGTCACCGAGCACGCTCTGCCAGAGCGCGATGGCGGCCACTGCCGCGGTGTCTGCCCGCAGCACCCTGGGGCCGAGGCTGACCGCAACCGCGCCGGGCATGGCGGCAAGGCGCGCGGCCTCGGCATCGGAAAACCCGCCCTCGGGCCCGCAGATGACCGCCCAGCCCGCGTCGCCCGGGTCGCCCGCCCCGGCGCCGCGCAGGGCTTCGGCCGCGGCAGGCAAGTCCGCGGGGTCGGTCCGGCCGAAACCTGCAGCGCGCTCGTCGCAGATCATCAGGCGCCGACCGTCCGGCCAGCGGTCCAGCAGGACATCGAGCGTCACCGGCTCCGCGATCTCGGGCACGTAGACCAGGCCGCACTGCTCCGCCGCCTCAACGGCATGGGCGGCCAGGCGGTCGGTGCGCACGCGCTCGGCATTGGTGTTGCGGGTCAGGACGGGCCGGATCCGCCGGCAGCCGAGCTCCACGGCCTTCTCGACGATGAAGTCAGTGCGCGCCTTCTTGATCGGCGCGAAGCAGAGCCAGAGGTCGGGCGGCAGCGTCGGCGCGCGCAGACGCTCGATCAGGCGGAGCGTCGCCTCGCGCTTGGCAGCCTCGGCGATCTCGGCGAGCCACTCGCCCTCGGTTCCCGTAAACGCCCGTACGCGAGCACCCGGCTGAAGGCGCATGACCCGCAGCAGATAGTGCGCCTGCTCGCGCGAGACCGGCAGCGTCGTGCCGACGGACCACGCTTTCCCGTCGCCCCCATCGGGACCCACATCGGGGCCCGCATCGCGGCCCGCGTCGAGATGGAGCCTGATTTTCGCGGTCTGATGTGGCATCTGCGCTGTCATGACGAGAAAGCGGGATAGCAGTACTTCGCCGGCCACCCCAAGCGCCGCCGCCAGCGTCGCGGCGCGGTCGGGCCTGTTTACGCCGGTCCGGGATGCCGTGACGGGCAACTGGGTCGACCGCCACGCGCCACCAGCCTGGCGGCCCTATCTGCGTCTGTCGCGCATGGACCGGCCGATCGGCACCTGGCTGTTGTGGATACCCTGCCTCTGGGCCATCACGCTGGCGGCGAGCATCGACGGCTGGCGCTGGTTCGACCTGTGGCTGGTGGCCGGCAGCGGCATCGGCGCGCTGTTGATGCGCGGCGCCGGCTGCACCTGGAACGACATCCAGGACCGGCGCATCGACGCGGCCGTCGCTCGCACCGCCAGCCGGCCGATCCCTGCGGGCGCCGTCACGGCGCGACAGGCGGCAGTCTGGATGGTCGCCCAAGCGCTGACCGCCTTCCTGATCCTGCTCACCTTCAACACCACCGCGATCGCCTGGGGCATCGCGGCCTGCCTGCCCGTCGCGGTCTACCCGTTCGCCAAGCGCTTTACGTATTGGCCGCAGGCCTTCCTGGGCCTCGCGTTCAACTGGGGCGCGCTGCTGCTTTGGATCGCGCATAGCGGCGAGGTCGCCTGGCCGGCAGTGCTCCTCTACCTCGCCGGCATCGTCTGGACGCTGCACTACGACACGATCTACGCCCATCAGGACCGCGAGGACGACGCCATCATCGGCGTGAAGTCGACCGCGCGCCTTTTCGGCAAAATGACGAAGCCATGGCTGGTGGCCTTCACCGTCCTCGCGGCGGGCGCTGTGACTGCAGCAGCGGGCATGGCGGGCAGCGGGCCTTTCGGGCTCATGGCGGGCGTCGCGCTGGGCACGCATATGTTGTGGCAGGTGCGCGCAACCGACATCGACGACCCCGAGCGATGCATGCAGGTGTTCCGAACGACCCGGATCGGCGGTCTCGGCGTAGCCGGGCTGTTCTTGCTGGAGGGCATGCCCGGGCTCTGATCCGAAGGCCGGGTATCGGTCCGAAGGCCCTGTCCGTTGCCGAGAGAATCGTTCGGGGCTGCCACGGCCTACGATGAGCGCCGCTCACTCTACCCCTGATGCGATCAATTTTAGACATCCAGTCCAGAAGCGAGGCATTTCTTGGCGTGTGCTTCGACCAACTACGCAGCCTATGGTTGTTATGTGCCCTTTTTGTCTGCCCAGGGATGTCTCACGGTAAATGAAAGAAGAAACGCCTTGGTTTTGCCGTAACCACTCGCGATACAGCATTCGCTCGATGGGGTGTCGGTCGGGCTAGCTCTGGGGGTCGTAACACATGAAAACGCTTATCAAGGCAGCGCTGGCCGCGCTGGCGCTGACGGTCTCTGCGACCGGCGCACAGGCGGTGACGCTGAACTTCGCCGATCTGTCGTTCAGCAATACCTTCGTGTCCGACAGCGCGAGCGTGACCGCGCCGCGCGACTCGGTAGATGGATCGATCGGTGTCGGGACGATCCCTGACGAGGCGAAGGTCGTCGTCGACGTCTCCACGAACTTCCCCGAGGATTTCACCAGCGTCGTCGGCACGCTCACCGTGCTGGATGAGCTCGATGCCACCGTCGAGACGCAGATGTTCTCGTTCGATGACGAGTTCGATGCCCGGCTCGAGGTCATCGTGATGAGCGGCTATTCGGTCGAGTTCGATCTGCTGGTCGATCTGGTGCAGAGCAGCGCGCTGACCGTCGCCGCGCGCCTGACCGCGGTGCCGGTGCCGCCCGCCTTCCTGCTGCTGGGCAGCGGTCTGGTCGGCGTGCTGATGGTGTCGCGCCGGAAGGCTGCGCTGGCCTGACAGGGCCAAGACCTACCGCCGCGGGCCCGTCTGTCGGCCCGCAGACGACCCCAGTGTCGCGAGTACTAAATGGCCGTCCACCGGGCGGCCTTTTTCATGCCTGACGACGGTCTCGTAAACGGCCGTCGGCACATAGCCGACCGCGGCCAAGGCACCCTGTAGCGCGTCGAGCGTGTGCGCGAAGCGGCGCCCGGGCCCGACCGCGAAACCCCGACCCGCGCTCGCTTCCTCTGCCAGACGCTCGGTCGAGAAGGCGAAGATGCCGCCCGCTGAAGTGACCCGAGCGACGGCGCGGAACAGCGGGGACACGGTACCGAGATACGGCAGCACATCGGCCGCCACGACCAGCGCGTAGGCATCTGGCGGCGATTGCAGGCAGAACGCCTCTGCATCGCCCACGAACAGATCGCGATAGAGTTCCTTCTCATCGGCGAGCGCGACCATGTCCTCGGACAGGTCCACGCCGTCCATGGCATCGACCATGCCCTCCAGCGCCTCGCCGACCAGCCCGGTGCCGCAGCCGAGATCCAGCGCGGCCGCAAAGCGGCCTGAGGCAGGCATCAGGCCATCGGCGCGCAGCGCCTCGGCGATCTCGTCGGGGATCGCATAGCCGAGGCTGTGCACCAGCGTCATCTCGAACGCTTCGGCATGCTGGTCGAACAGCGTCGCGACATAGGCTGGGGGCGCGCGTTCGGGCGCCGGTGCCGCGCCCAGCGCCGCCAGCCTGACCGAGACACCGCCGCGATCCTCATGATCCAGATCCAGGCAGCGCCGATACGCCGCCACCGCGGCATCGCTGTCGCCCGCTTTCTCGGCGGCGAGCCCGGCTTCATAGGCCGCGGCCAGGGCATCGAGGTCGATCTCGCTCATCCGATCACCGGGCCGGTCGGCGCCGGTGCCAGCGAGGCTCGGCCTGCCATCCCCATCCCGCGCGCATGATCACCGTCCGACGCTGAGGCTGAGCGACGGGCCAGTGCCAGCAAATGGCGGCCCGGATGCCCCGTCAATCGCGCCGCGTCCAGCGTCGGCCATCGATGCGGGTCGAGCGTCGCGGCGGCGCCGCGCGCTGGCTGAGCGCTCCGCCTTACATATTGGGATAGTTCGGGCCCTCGCCGCCCTGCGGCACCGTCCAGGTGATGTTCTGCATCGGGTCCTTGATATCGCAGGTCTTGCAGTGGACGCAGTTCTGGAAATTGATCTGGAACCGCTTACCCCAATGCGAGGCCGCGTCGTCGACGAACTCGTAGACCCCGGCCGGGCAGTAGCGCTGCGACGGTCCGGCGAACTTCTTCAGATGCCACGGCACAGGAAGGTCGGGATCCT
>JBCCSW010000347.1:0-4434 GCA_039199465.1 Pseudomonadota bacterium | reverse complement strand
CTGCGATGTCCGTGCTGGATGGCGCCGTCGATGTGCTGTCACAGTATATCGGGCAACCGCCGACCAGCGAGCCCGGGCGGCAGCACAGGGTGAACGATGCCTATTTCGACAGGATCGCTGCCCTGGACTTCGCGATGGCGAATGACGATGGGGCGATAGGGCGCTTTCGCATGGCCGATGTCATTCTGGCGGGCGTTAGTCGCACGTCGAAGACGCCCACCTGCATCTATCTCGCCTATCGCGGGATCCGAGCCGCCAACCTGCCGCTGGTCCCTGGGCGACCGTTGCCTGAGGCATTCCTCCGGGCGCTGGAGGAAGGCGTTCCGGTCGTGGGGCTTGTGGCAAGTCCGTCCAGGCTGCAGCAGGTCCGCAGTCAGCGTCTCGAGATCTTGGGGGATCGAAGCCTGGACTACGCTGATCCGGAACGCATTCGAGGTGAGTTGGCCGAAGCCCGACTGTTGTTCGAGCGCCACGACATCCCGGTGATCGACGTCACCCGGCGCTCGATCGAGGAGACGGCCGCTGCTGTTCTTGCCCTGATGCAGGCGGCCGCCCTGAAGGACACGCGCCGCGCTGCGGCAGCGCCATGACGACAGCTTCCCTGATGGTCGATGGCGCAGCACCGGTCGTGCTCGCCAGTGCCAGCGCTATCCGAGCGACCATGCTCCGCAATGCCGGTATCAGGGTCGAAACCATGCCGGCACGCGTGGATGAGCACGCGATCAAGGCTTCCATGCGCGCCGAGCATGCGCCACCGCGTGACCAGGCCGATACGCTCGCCGAGTTGAAGGCCATCCGCATCTCGATCAGGTCGCCCGGCAGGTTGGTGATCGGCGCCGACCAGGTTTTGGCGTTCGACGGCGGCGTGATCGACAAGCCTGCGGACCATGCCGAGGCGCGAGACCAGTTGGAACGGCTCTCGGGCGAGCAACACGATCTTCTGTCGGCGGCCGTCATCGCCCTGGATGGCGAGGCTATCTGGCGCCATGTCGGCCGCGCGCGGCTGGCTATGCGCCGTTTATCGCCCGGGTTCATCGACCGCTATCTCGCCGCCATGGGTCCGCGCGTGCTCGACACCGTCGGCGGCTACATGCTCGAGGCCGAGGGAGCGCAGCTTTTCTCCCGCATCGATGGCGACTACTTCACCGTGCTCGGCTTGCCCCTGCTGCCCGTCCTCGGCTACCTGCGCGACCGCGGCGTGTTGGAGGCGTAGGTGAGCGAGACCCTGGACAGCGGCGGCGTGGCGGTTGCGGCCGTGCTTGGCTGGCCGATCGCACAGTCGAAGTCACCGCGCCTCTTCGACTATTGGTTCCGGCGCTACGAGGTCAGCGGGCGCTACGTCCCCCTCGCCGTCCGGCCCAAGGATTTCGCCAGCCTCTATGACGCCCTGCCGCGCGCCGGTTTGCGAGGCGTAAACGTGACCGTGCCGCATAAGGAGCAGGCGCTTGCCCTCGCCGATGATGTGAGTGAGAGCGCCCGGTCCATCGGGGCGGCCAACATGATCGTCTTCGATCCCGACCGTGGACGGATCGCCCACAACACCGACGGTTACGGCTTCATGGCGTCACTTCGCGCAGCTGCACCCGAGTGGCTGCCAACCTCCGCGCCGGCCCTGGTACTGGGTGCCGGCGGCGCAGCACGCGCCGTCGTTCATGCCCTGGGCGCTGCCGGCGTGCCGCAAATCCGCCTCGCCAATCGCACGCGCGACCGGGCGGCGGCGCTGGTCGATCTCGCCCCCACGGTCGAGGTGGTCGACTGGTCTGATCGAAGTGCCGCCATCGACGGTGCCGGGCTTGTCGTCAACACGACCAGTCTCGGCATGACCGGCAAGCCGCCCTTGGAGATCGACCTCGACCGCCTTGCCACCGGGGCTCTCGTCAGCGATCTGGTCTATGCGCCGCTCACTACGCCGTTGCTGGCTGATGCGGCGGCGCATGGCGGCATTGCGGTCGATGGGCTCGGCATGCTGCTGCACCAGGCGCGCCCGGCATTTCACGCCTGGTTCGGCGTCGATCCCGAGGTTGACGTGGCCCTGCGCGAGGCCTGCCTCGCATGATGACGCTCGGCCTCACGGGATCGATCGGCATGGGTAAGAGCACGACAGCCGGGATGTTTCAGGAGGCCGGCGTGCCTGTCTGGGACGCAGATGCCGCCGTTCACCGGCTCTATGCGCCCGGCGGCGCCGGTGCAGCGGCGATCGCGACGCTTTGCCCCGGCGCCATCGACGATACCGGCGCAGTCGACCGATCGGCGCTGAAAGCAGCAATCGCCAGCGATGCCGGCCTGTTGGCGAGGATCGAGGGTGCGATCCACCCCCTCGTCGCCGAGGATCGCGCGGCCTTTCTGCGAGACGCCGAAGCCGCAGGCCATCGTCTGGCGCTTATGGACATCCCGCTGCTGTTCGAGACGAAAGGCGAGGTAGCAATGGACTATGTGGTCGTGGTCACGGCTCCGGCAGCGGTGCAGCGCGAGCGCGTTCTTGCGCGCCCGGGGATGACAGCCGCAGATCTGGAGCGCGTGCTTGCGAGACAGCTGCCAGATGCCGAGAAACGGCGCAGAGCGGACTTCGTGATCGACACCGGCCAAGGGATGGCGGCCGCCCGGGCAGCCGTCGACGATCTTCTTCGGGTACTAGGCGGCGCGGCGGATATCGCAGGGACGGCGAGGCAATGACGCGAGAGATCGTTCTGGATACAGAGACGACCGGCCTCGACCCAAAGGACGGGCATCGCGTCGTCGAGATTGGTGCCGTCGAGCTGATCAACCACGTGCGCAGCGGTCGCCACTACCACGTCTACATCAATCCCGAGCGGCCGATGCCGATCGAGGCCTTCAAGATCCATGGCTTGGGAGATGCGCTACTCTTTAAGCAGCCGCGCTTCGCCGATGTCGCGAACGCCTTCCTGGCCTTCATCGCCGAGGATCCACTCGTTATCCACAATGCCAGCTTCGACATGGCGATGCTGAATGCCGAGTTCGCGCGTCTTGGCATCGCGGAGATGCCCATGTCGCGGGCGATCGACACGGTGGCCATCGCCCGCAGGCGCTTTCCGGGCGCCCATGCCTCGCTGGATGCGCTCTGCAAGCGCTTCGGTGTCGACAATTCTGGTCGCGAGAAGCACGGCGCGTTGCTCGACAGCGAACTTCTGGCCGATGTCTATCTGGAATTGCTGGGTGGCCGGCAGGCAGGTCTGGGCCTGGACCAGGCTGCTGCCTCGGCTGACAGCGCGGGTGGCAGCGCGTCCGGCTCACGCAGGGCCAGGTCGCGCCCAATCCCCTTGCCGCCGCGCCTTTCCGACGATGAGCGCGCAGCACATGACGCCTTCGTCCAGGATCTTGGCGATGCCGCGCTATGGGCCCGGCGCGACGCCTCCGACGGCGGGTAGAACTTATAGGAGTGAGCGTCGGCCGACCCTACGCGCTTGGCGCGTGGGATGCCGGGATCAGTTCTCGGTCTTCTCCGGTGCCGGCTCGACCTCCTGGCTGCCCTGTTCGGCCTGGATCTGGGCCAGCCGTTGCCGGTACAGCGCGACGAAATCGACGTTGTCGAGCAGCAGCGGCGGATAGCCGCCGTCCCGCGTCGCGTCGGCCACCACCCGCCTGGCGAACGGCAGGATGATGCGCGGACACTCGGTGAAGACGTAGATGTGCAGATGCTCCTTCGGCACGTTCTTCAGCTCGAAGATCCCGCAATACTCCAGCTCGACGATGAACCGCGTACCCGCGTCGTTCTTCGCCGTGGCATTGATCTTCATGATCGACTGGAAGCGATCCTCGCCGAGGTTGTTTGCCTCCAGGTTCACCCCGACCTGGATCTCGGGTGAGCCTTCTGCCGACGTCCCTTCGCGCACGCCGACATTCTCGAAGCTGAGATCGCGGACGAAATGCGCGAGCAGCTTCACGTTCGGCAGGGTGGCCTGGCTGCCATTACCGCCAGCGGCAGGGTTTGTTGTCTGATCGCTCATCCCGTGTCCTCCGGATCCGGACATCTGTGACATCCCAGCGGCGGGCTAGCAGATGGTTCGGTGCCGCACAATTGGCCTGCAAGGGATGAGGGAAGGGTAACGATGTGACTCAGTCGCCACGGCCACGCCCAAGATCGTTTTCGGGCGTTCGATCGTCATTTCGGGCACCGTGCGTTGCCTGCTCTCCGGCGCCGTCGTCGACATACTCGTAGTCACCGTCGATCACA
The DNA here is from genome assembly GCA_039199465.1 of Pseudomonadota bacterium. Lineage (GTDB taxonomy): Bacteria > Pseudomonadota > Alphaproteobacteria > Rhodobacterales > Rhodobacteraceae > Thermohalobaculum. The sequence continues at coordinate 242 of JBCCSW010000347.1, read as the reverse complement.
GTGCCGCCGGATCGGCCTGCGCGCATGCCCGAGTTGGCGCCCGAAGCGCCCGCCGGACCCGTTTGGAAGGTTGCGACACGGATACGCGAGGCGACGACCCGAAGTGCCGCGCGCGCGATCAGCGCCGCCCTGACGGGCGGCATCAGCAGCAGAAAACCGACCGCATCCGTAAAGAAGCCGGGCGTCAGCAAGAGCACGCCCGCGACCAGGATCATCGCGCCATGGGCGATGGTGTTCGATGG
>JBCCSW010000346.1:0-4445 GCA_039199465.1 Pseudomonadota bacterium | reverse complement strand
GCGCGATGTGGTGCGGCGCGAGACCTTCGCCGCCCTGCCGAGCCCCGGTGCCCGGGTGACGCTGGGTCTTCATGCGCGCGACACCGTGCTGCTGCCGGACAGGGAGGGCTGAGCATGGTCGATGCCGCGCTGACCGCCGGCCCCCGCGCCGAACCCCGCGATGCCGCCAATGCCGAGGGGTTGCGCCGAGACGCCCTGCGCGAACGGCTGGCGCTGTTCGGCCTCTGCTCGCCCGCGCTGCTGTTGGTGATGGTCATCCTGATCGTGCCGGTCGGCTGGCTCTTCTACGTCTCCTTCATCGGCGCCGATGGCAGCTTCTCGCTCGAGAACTACGAGCGGATGGTGACGCGCAAGTCCTATGGTCGGATCTTCTGGACGACCTTCGAAGTCAGCATCCTGACGACGCTGATCTGCATCCTGATCGGCTACCCCTTCGCCTATTTCCTGTCGCAACTCCCGAGCCGGGCCGCCAATCTTTGCCTGATCACGGTGCTGCTGCCGTTCTGGACGTCGCTTCTGGTGCGCACTTATGCGTGGCTGGTGCTGTTGCAGAAGCGGGGGCTGGTCAACGACTGGGCCATCGGCCTCGGCCTCTGGGACGAGCCGCTGAAATTCGTGCACAACATGACCGGGACGCTGATCGGCATGGTCCACATCATGCTGCCGTTCCTGATCCTGCCGGTCTACAGCTCGATGAAGGCGATCGACCGCGACTATCTCAAAGCCGCGGCGAATATGGGCGCGGGCCCGGTGCGGGCGTTCTGGACGGTGTTCTTCCCGCTCTCGCTGCCGGGCCTGTTCGCTGGCGCGCTGATCGTCTTCGTGCTCTGCCTCGGCTTCTTCGTCACCCCGGCCGTGCTTGGCGGCGGTAAGGTGATCATGGTGTCGATGAAGATCGCCTCGAATATCGAGCTCTTCGTGAACTGGGGCGCAGCCAGCGCGTTGGGCGTCGTGCTGCTGGTGCTGACGATGCTGATCCTCTGGATCGCGGCGCGCTTCCTCAGGCTGGAGCAGCTGGCGGGCGGCGGGCACTGATGCGTGCCTGGCTCGACAGTCCGGCGTCCGAGACGCAGGTGACCCATGGCCAGCGGCTCTGGCTCTACATCCTGTCGGGCATCATCATGGTGCTGCTGGTGGCGCCGACGCTGATCGTGATGCCGATGTCTTTCTCGGGCTCGCAGTATCTGGAGTTCCCGCCCCAGGAATGGTCGGTGCGCTGGTACGGCCACTACTTCGGGTCCGAGGAGTGGATGTCGGCGACCGTGACCTCGCTGACGGCGGCCTTGCTGACGATGCTGCTGGCGACGCCCATCGGGGTGCTGGCAGCCTATGGTCTGCACGCCTCGCAGTTGCGCGCCGGGCGGCTCATCTTCGTGCTGCTGATCACGCCGATGATGGTGCCGCTGATCCTGATCGCGATCGGAGCCTTCTACGTCTACGTCAAGCTGCAGATCCTCTACACCATGGCAGGGCTGGTGCTGGCGCACAGCTTGCTGGCGCTGCCGCTGGTGCTGATCGTCACGGCCTCCGGCCTCAAGAGCTACGACATGAACCAGGAGATGGCGGCGCGCAGCCTCGGCGCCTCTCGCGCGCGGGCCTTCCTGACCGTGACGCTGCCGCAGATCCGCTTTTCGGTGGTCACTGCGGCGCTGCTCGCCTTCCTCACCTCGTTCGACGAGGTCGTGGTGGCGATGTTCATCTCGGGCGGGGACAACGCGACGCTGACGCGCAACATGTTCAATGCGCTTCGCGACCAGATCGACCCGACGATCGCGTCGATCTCGACCATCATGATCGTGATCACCTCCAGCCTGATGGCGCTTGCCCAGCTGTTCGGCAAGGCGAAATCACCCTCGTAGCACGCGGGCCGCACTGGTTGCGCCGGCGCCAGCCCGATCACGCCATGCGGCGCTGGGTCTTTTCGTGGGCCGCGTCAAAGGTCAGGGTGGAACCGTTCGGGCGCGAAGGACGGGAGGCGACGAATGTCGAACAAGGACGTGCTGCAGCCGGTCGACGATGCGGTGCGCCGGACGGCGAAGACCTTTCTGCGCACCGCGCGCCACGGGTCGCTCGCGACCCTGGACCCCGAGACTGGCATCCCGATGGCGAGCCGCGTCTCGCTGGCGACGGCCAGCGACGGCGCGCCGCTTTTCCTGATCTCGCAGCTCTCGGGCCATTTCGGCGCGCTCGAGAAGGATGCCCGCGCCTCGCTGCTGATCGGCGAGCCGGGGCGGGGCGACCCGCTGGCCCATGCGCGCATCACCGTGTTCGGCCGCGCCCGGCGTATCGGCGAGGAGGAGCGCGGCCCGATCCGCGCGCGCTTCCTGGCCCGCCAGCCGAAGGCCGCGCTTTATGTCGATTTCACCGATTTCGCCTTCTGGCAGCTCGAGCTCGAGGGCGCCTCCTACAATGGCGGTTTCGGCAAGGCCTATGCGCTGACGCAGGGCGACCTCGTCAGCGCGGTGGACCCCGGCCTCGACGCGATGGAGGCCGGCGCGGTCGAGCACATGAACGACGACCATCTGGACGCGATCCAGCTCTATGCCGAGACGGCGCTCGGCAAACCGGGGGAGGGATGGAGGCTGGCCTGCCTCGACCTGGAGGGGATGGACATGATCCGCGGCGACGAGGTCGCCCGGCTCTGGTTCGACCCGCCGCTCCGCTCGGGCGAGGAGTTGCGCCCGCGCCTCGTCATCCTCGCCAAGCAGGCCCGGGCCGAGCGCGCCTGACACCAATCAGATCATAGGTCATCCATGTTCATCTCGTTCTTCCCGAACCCAAAGCTGTTCGCGATCTCGGGCGCCGTCTGGGGCCTGTTCTGCGTGCTGTTCTGGAACCTGGCGGTCCATGACTGGGCCGATCCGACGGGCTTTGCCGAGCTGTTCGGCTTCGATCCGCAGCGTGTCTGGCTCTACCAGTTCAATGCGATCTGCTACGCCGCCTTCGCGGCCTTCTGGCTGCGCTATGCGCCCCATCCCTGGGCGCGCTGGTCGGTCGGCGGCTCGGCGCTGATCGTCTTCGCGACCTGGTTCCAGGTGCAGCTGGACGTGATGATCAACGAGTGGTTCGGCAGCTTCTACAACCTCATTCAAGAGGCATTGGCCGAGCCGAATGCGGTTGATGCCGCCGACTACTACGGCCAGCTCGCGACCTTCCTGCAGATCGCGATGGTCTACATCTTCACCGCCGTCGTCGTGGCCTTTTTCACCTCGCATTACGTGTTCCGATGGCGCACCGCGATGAGCGACCGCTATGTCGAGCTCTGGCCCAAGATCCGGCATATCGAGGGGGCGTCGCAGCGCATCCAGGAAGACACGATGCTGTTCGCGCGCATCATGGAGAGCCTGGGCTCGCGCCTGATCGACGCGGTGATGACGCTGATCGCCTTCCTGCCGATCCTGTGGGGCCTGTCGTCCTTCGTGACCGTGCTGCCGATCGTCGGCGAGGTACCGCAGGCGCTGGTCTTCATCGCCATCCTGTGGTCGGTGTTCGGCACCACGCTGTTGGCCTTGGCGGGATACCGCCTGCCGGGGCTGGAGTTTCGCAACCAGCGCGTCGAGGCCGCCTTTCGCAAGGAGCTGGTGTTGGGCGAGGAGAGCGCCGACCGCGCCGCGCCGCCGACGCTGGGCGAGCTGTTCGCGAATGTGCGCCGGAACTATTTCCGCCTCTATCTCAACTATTTGTACTTCAACGTGGCGCGCTATGGCTATCTGCAGGCCGGCGTGATCCTGCCCTATATCGCGCTCGGGCCGACGATCGTGGCGGCGGGTTTCACGCTGGGCGTCATGCAGCAGATCCTTCGCGCCTTCCAGCGGGTGGAGAACTCGTTCCAGTTCCTGGTGATGAGCTGGACGACGATCGTGGAGCTGATGTCGATCTACAAGCGTCTGGCCGCCTTCGAGCGTGCGATCGCCGGCGACGAGCAGGCCTCGATCGAGTTCGAGACCGAGCCGACGCAGCCGCCGGTCAGCGCCTGATCGGCCGCTGCGTCAGCCGCGCCGCCCGCGCCGCCCGGTGACCGATCGCGGTCGCCGGGCCGGTCGCTTCAGCCTGTCCAAGGGTCACGCGGCTGCATCGTCCTGCTGTGGCGCCGGGAGAGGCAGGCGGGCGGGCGCATAGGCCGCCGGCTTGTCGCCGACCTCGGCCCCGCCGTTCAGCATCCCCTGCAGCTCGGGCCCGACCATGGTGTAGGGGAAGCGCCGCGCGGGCGCGCTGACGGCGTCGAGGCGGGCGGCAAGCTCGGAAGGGATCTCGAAATCCAGCGCGGCGAGGTTGTCGACGAGCTGGCTCTCCTTCGTCGCACCGACCAGCACCGAGGCGACGCCCGGCCGGTTGGCGACCCAATTGACCGCAACCTGCGCCATCGACCGGCCGAGCGCGCCGGCCACGCTCTCCAGCTCGGCGACGATGGCCCAGTTCTGCTCGGTGAACTTCTCGAAGACCGG
>JBCCSW010000345.1:0-4477 GCA_039199465.1 Pseudomonadota bacterium | reverse complement strand
GGTCGTCGCGCATGGTCTCGACCCGTATACGGTTGCTCCAGCGGCGGCATCCGGCGATGCGGTCTCGACCGCCGGGGCGGACGCGGCCGTCTCGACCGGCGCCGGCGCGGCCGATTCGACCGCGGGTGCGCTCGGCGCGCCGGCAGCCGCTGGCGCAGCGTCGAGATCCAGCTCGAAGGCCGGCGCTTCGTCATCGATCGCCAACGGCTGCTCGTTCTCCGGGCGGGTCGACGGCGCGCGCCCCTCGGGCGCCGGCTCCACCGCGCGATCGCGCAGGGTTTCGACGCGCTGGGCGAGCACGGCGATCTCCGGATCCTGATCGTTGAGCATGCGATAAAAGTCGAGCCGCTGGGTTGCCGCCTCGGCGTCGAGCCGGGCGATGTGCGTCTCGATCAGCAGCTTGTTGGCCGGAATGTGGGTCGGATCACGCTGCACGACCGCGTCGAGAATGCGGACCGCGCCCTCCGAGTCGCCCAAATCCAGCCGGCAGCGTCCCAGTGACACCATGCCCGATAGCTCGTTGGGGCGCTTGGCCAGCCCGTCTTCGAGCACCGCGATGGCTTCCTGCAGGCGGCCGAGGCGGCGGTACGACTCGGCCAGCTGCAAATACACGCGCGAGTTGGGATTGTATTCCCAGCGGCGCTGCAGCTCGTTCAGACGACTTTCTTCCGAACCTGTTTCAGCCATGCAATGTCACCCGTCAGCGCCCGCGTTGCCCGCAGGCCAGCGTCCTCGAGGAGGACAGAATCTTCGTGAATAGCGACGACCGCCGGAGTATAGCAAGGAGCCCGTGCAATGGCCGCGCTGATCACCAGCGCCGTAGACGCGCAAACGGCGGACGGTCCAGCGAACCGTCCGCCGTTCGGCGCTCTTCCGGGCCGTGCCGATGGCGCCGGTGCCGGGCAGCGGGATCAGCCCGCGCCGACGATACCGACGAAGGTGCGGGTTACCACGCCCTCGGACTGCGCCTGGACCTCGAAGCACTCGGCGAACTGCGGATCGTCCGTGCAGGCGAAGTTGCCCTGGATATCCTGCTGATCGACCGTGATCGTGGCGGTGGCGCTGCCGCGCTGGTCGGTGGTCACCGTGGCGCGCGACAGATCGCCGACCTCGGTGTCGAGAATCACGAGCGCGCCCACCACCGGATCGTTTTCGGCGTTGAGGGCCTGGATCGTCAGGGTCACCGTGGTGGTCTGGTTGGCGCGGTTGACGGTCGACGGGTTGGCCGACAGGTTCAGCTGACTCAGGACGTCCTGAATCGTGACCTGCACGGTCACCGGATCACTGTTGCGCAGCACCGCCTGCACGTCGGCCGTGCCCGAACGGGTGCCGGCCTCGAAGTTCGCGCGCGCTTCGCCGTTGCTGTCGGTGTCGACCGCGTTCGGAATCGAGCCGAGCGAGGTGAAGAACTGGACGCGCTCGCCCGCGCCCAGCGGATTGTTGTCGCTGTCGCGCGCCAGGACAGTGATCTCGGCGACCTCGCCCACGTCGATGATCGAGGGATTGGCGCTGATCAGCAGGTTCGGACGGCCGTCGCCGATGGTGACGTCGAAGGTCGCCTCGTCGCTCGCGCCGACGAAACCCGAGACCCGCGCCGTGCCCGGCTCGTCGCCGGCGAGCAGGGTTGCGGTCGCCTCACCGCCGCCATCGGTCAGGACGCCGCCCGACGGATCGATCGAACCCAGCGACGTGCGCAGGGTGATGCGCTGCCCGGCGCCGAGGGGCGTGCCGTCGGCCTGGGTCGCGCGCGCCGTGATCTCGGCGGTTTCGTTGACGTCGAGGCTGTTGGGCGAAACGTTGAGGCTGAGGATCGGCTTGGTGTCGGCGTTCTCGCCGATCTGGACGTCGGCCGTGGCCGACGCGTCGGTGCTCGCCGTGGTGACGGTCACGGTCGCCGTGCCGATGCGGCCGTCGGCGAGCAGCGTCGTGATCGCGCGGCCGTTGGCATCCGCCTCGATCGTGGTCGACGCGAGCGAGCCGAGGCTGGTGACCAGGTTGATCTGCGTGCCCGGATTGAGCGGATTGCCGTCGGGGCGGAAGCCGGTCACGGTGATCGTCGAGCTGCCGTTGAGGCCGATCTGCGTCGGGTTGACGTTGACCTGCAGCACCGTGCCCGGCGGCGCGACCGGGTTGGAGCTGTCGCAGGCGATCAGCGCGAGCAGCGCACAGACGAAGAGGGCCGCCAGCAGCGGACGGCGCGAGAATACGCGGTTGGGCTGTGAATATCGCATTTCAGTGGGAGTCTACGGAGGCGGACGCGTTGGCGTCTAGCGCCGCGCCCCATTCTGGATGGAAAACGCGCTGAATGGAAAACGCGCACAGCCGCCCTGCGCGATCCGTCGTGACGGATCTGCAGAGCGGCTGCGAGCCAAGAACCCGAAGGTTCGCGTGCGACCGTCACGGCATCGAGCGGATGCTCGACGCCGCGACGATCGACGACGTCACGGTGCCGGAGGCGGCGGCGGTGCCGTGATGGTCACGAACTGGGTGTCGGTATCCGAACCCGCCGAGTTCGACGCGGTCAGCGTCACCGTGTAGGTACCCGGACCCGGGTAGGTGACCACCGGCGGCGTCTCGGCCGAGCTCGACGCCGGCGTTCCGCCCGGGAACGACCAGCTGAAGCTGGTGGCGTTCTCCGACTCGTTGCTGAACGCCACCGTGCCAGCCGCGTTGTCGAGCACCTGCGGGGTGAACGCCGCCAACGGCTGGATCGGCGTGCAGGTACCGAAACCGCTGCCGTAGGTGAACGCACCCTCGAACGTGTTGGTGCACGTGGTCACCGGGTTGGTGATGACCAGATCGACGCTGGTGGGCGCCGACTGGAAGCCCGGAATTCCGCCCGAGGTCGTACAGGGCTGCACCGAGGCCTGAACCACGTTGGTCAGGCCCGGCACGCTGATTGTGACCTGCGTTTCGGAGATCTCCAGCACGTCGGCGAGGAACGAGAACATTTCCGTCGTCGTGCTGGTGCCGTCGTCGGACGGAACCGTCGCTTCGCCGGTGACCTGCACCGTCAGCGGCGGCTGGAAGCCGGAACCGCTGAGCACCAGCTGACCACCCGCGCCCGCCGACACGCTGCGCGGCGAGACCGATGCCACGGCCGGGACCGTCACGCGGTAGATCCAGTCGGGCCCGGTGCCACCTTCACCGGTCTCGATGTTGGTCACCGTCACCGGGCCCGTCACGTCACCGCAGTTGGGCGGCGCAACGCCGTTCGACTCGGCGAGGATCTCGGTGCCGGTCACCGAGAAGATGTTCGCACCGATGCCTGCCGTCGTGACGGCCACCGGCTCATCGAAGCCGCGACCGAAGACGGTGAAGGTCGTGCCGCCGAACCAGGGACCCTGATTCGGGCCCACCGAGGTAATGATGATCGGCTCGGCGCCGGTCGTCCCGTACTGGAAGGCGTTGGGGAAGTTGACCGTGTCGCCCGTCGGGATCAGCACGACCTCGATCATCGCCAGCTGGTTGGCGATCGACGCGTTGAAGCCGGTCGCTGCCGGCGTCCGCGCGACGATGCGGTCGTCGGCCACCGACTCGAGCGGCGCCTCGATGCGCGCACCGCCGCCGTTGAAGAAGACCTGAACCTCGTTGCCAAAGCCTTCACCGCGGATGACGACCTGCGTGCCGCCCTCGTTCGGACCCGACGTGGGCGTGACGCTGAAGATCTTCGGCGTGATGATCTGACCGCCGCGGGCGTAGGTGAACGCGTTGTTCAGCGAACCCGAGAGGGTTGGATTGTCGGGATCAACGGAGCCCGGCCGAACGACCACGGTCACCGGGACGGTGAGCCGCTGGCCAACCTGCAGGTCGACCTCGGGCACCTCGACGGTGATGCTGTTGCTGCTCACGCGCAGAACGCGCGCCGCCTGTCCGCCGAGATCGACGACCGCTGGCGATGCGAAACCACCACCGAGGATGCGCGCGGTGTAGCCGCCGCCCGGCTCGCCGATGTCCGGCGTCACAGCCTCGATGAAGAATGCATCGGGAATCTCCGCGATGACTTCGCGGATTTCCACGCGCGCCTGGCCGAACGACTGCTGCAGCTGCGCCTGCACGATCGCCTCACCGAAGACGGTGCCGTCGAAGAGGAGATCGAGCTCCGCAGTGCCGTTGCGGTCGACATTGGCCACGACGCGGGTGAAGAGATTGTTCGTCGCGCCGGTCGGATCGGGGAATCCGCCGAGTGAGGTCGTGACGATGATGGTCGAACCGTTGGGTGCCGGCTGACCGTTGTCGCGCCGGGTCACCCGGATGTCGACATCCACCCGCTCCGGGTTCTCCGGCAGATCAGCCGAATCGAAGCTCAGGTTGTCGGGCGAAACCGTCACCGAAAGATTCCACTCGGATGGTGCCGTGTCGGTGCCACCCGGCGTCGGCGCCGGGGGGGGGGGGGGGGGCCGGGGGGGCAAGGCGGTGCAGGCGGCCCCCAACAACGCCCCCCCCCCCCCCCCCCCCCCCCCCGCCCCCCGAGGCC
>JBCCSW010000344.1:0-4490 GCA_039199465.1 Pseudomonadota bacterium | reverse complement strand
GTTGGTAGTCGATCCCGCCGCAGTAGTGAGAGGGCGCGCGCCAACGACAGCCGCGGGGCAGCGCTCGAATGTAAGTGCGGCGCCGGATCGTGCGCCGGGTGACGCGCCGCGCCGTTCGACGGGCCGCACGACGCGCATGGGCGCGCGGCGGTGCGGCCGTCGCCTCGCTGCCGACGAGCGCAATGCCCGACGCAGTACCCCCCGGGCCCGAGGGCTGGGGCGAGAGGCTGAGGCCGAGAAGCACGGCGCCTGCAACGGCCACAAACAGGATTGGCCGCCTGATCGCGATCGACATGATGACACCTCGCCTCCGCTTCCGGGGACCACTGGGTGCACAGCCGGTGCAGCTGCGCCACCTGCGAGGATTTTCGCACGGAATGCGGACTGCAGCCACCTGCGGGTGCCGGAATAGGCCGAAATTCGCCCTTTCGACGCTGCTGGCCACTGAGCGCCAAATCCGACACGCAACAGAGCACCATGGCAGAAACGCATCGCTTCGCCTCTCGGCGGGGGAAATCCGGCTCGACGGCGACGGAGCGGCGCAAACCCCCGTTAAGCTAGCGCTGCCGCCCAATCGGCCGCATGACTGATTTCGAGCAAGATGGAACGCTATGCGTTGGGCGGCGATACCGCCCGCGGGAGACGCAGATGATTGACCATGCCGGCAAAGGGAGCCTGTCCGCCCTGCCCCTCTGGGCCAAGGTTGCGATGGCGGCCTCACTCGCCCTCAACCTGTTCACCGTGGGCCTGTTCCTGGGCGAGCGCTTCTTCGGGGACCCGAGCCGCGGCGGCGCCGAGGGCCAGATCAGGATCGTGCTGACCCTCACGCCTGAGCCGCGGCGCGACTTCGCCGAACAGTATTTCGAGCCGATCAGAACCGAGATCGCCACGCTGCGCGACGCACGGCGCGACCAGCTGCAGGAGATCGTGGAGACGATCAGGATGCAGCCCTACTCGGCCGAGCGTTTCCAAGCCGCCGCGGCGCGGCAGCGCGACAGCACCTTCATGCGCCGCAAACTGGTGCAGGACCGGCTGGCGACCCTGCTCGCCGAGTTCAGCGAGAACGAGCGGATGGAGTTCGCCTCGAAGCTCGAGGCCTTGATCGGCGGGTCCTGACGCGTCTCGCCCACGCGAGCGCCGAGACCCCCGTCGCGCAGATGCCGGCTGGCGGAAGGTCCGCTGAGGCACCCTTTGGTAACCGTGATGCGCGACGCTGAAAGGGTTGCGGGCCGAAGGGTGGCATCGTTGAGCATGGGCGAGAACGCCGGCACGGGCGGTAAGGTCATCATCATCGCCGGCACGGCCGACGCCGCCCTGATGGCTTTGGCCAAGGCCATGGGCGACGGCGATGGGACCGCGCTTGCCGTGGTGCCGGCCAAGGCCGCGCGTGAGGCTGCCGCGCTGTTGCCGATCAGGGTACCGACCGCCGTCGCCGCGCTGACGGAGGAGCTCGCGGCGACCATGGCGCGGTCGCCCGCCGTCACGGTATTCGTCGCAACCGCGCTCTGGGCCTTGCCGGACGATGCGCTTGCCGTGGCGCTGGCGCCGATCGCGGCCGCAAACACCGTGACGCTGCTCGCGCCGCTCGACGGTCAGCGCGCCGTCTGGACTGCGCTGACTGCCCGCGCAGCGATGGCGCTTTGCCGCGATCACGGCGCACCTGCCTGGGGTGTCGCAGCCGGGATGGACCACCGGCTGGTCGCTCACGGCCTCTATTACGATGCACGGCTCGCCGCCTGGCAGCGGGTGCTGGGCGCACTCTGCCCCGGCACGACGCCCACGATCCACGCCATGGATGGGGGTGATGTCGACGGGGCCATCAGACGCCTCGCCGAGGAGGCTGGGCTCGCGTGCCCGGCGCCCCGTCATGCGACCCGCGGCACCGGCGTGGGCATCGCAGCGACGGTGCCGCTCGGCTGGAAGGCCGTTGCGCTGGCCGAGGAGATTGCGCTGGCGAGGCCCGGCTGCGCGCGGCGTCGGCGCATCTGGTCGGGGGCGATCGCGGATGCGGCGGCGGCGATGGCGCCCGACCACGAGGGTTGGCACGCCCCGCCGCCTTGCCGCATGGACCGCGACGCGCAGGACGCGCTGATCTGGCACTACAGATCGTCGAACCGCGCGCTGGTGGCATCCTGGGGCGGGCCGGATCTTGTGGAGCAGAGGATCGAGACACCAGAGACCGCAGATATCCTGGCGATCGACGACGATGAGATCGACACCGTCCGCCGCCATGTGAACGCGCGCCTGGAACGCCGCGATCCCGAGATTGAGCGGCCGATCGGCGTGGCGGCTGGATCGCCGGGCGCTCACCAGGGCATGGCGGTGCCGTGAGCGCCCCATGGCGGCGCCCGGGTCAGTGGCGCGTGCCCGACGGCTGCTGCAGCGTCACGTGGCGGTTGTCGAAATAGGGGTGGTAGTCGTCCATCCCCTCGGTCACGGCGATCCCGTCGGGCAGGCCCGGCGCCGTCAGGCGGCGTCCCGGTTGCGGCGCGATGCCCTGCGCGGCCATCAGGATGAAGCGCTCGACCACGGCGACGGCCGCATCGCGCCAGTCGGCGGTCACGAAGGGCACGGCGATGTCCGGCGCGCCCAGCGTGCGCATGCCGCGGGTCGAGAGGAAGATGACCGCGCCCTCGGCGCTCTCGAAGATCTGCACCAGCGAGCGCGGATCAATCGGGTCGTGGCGGAACACCTCATGCTCCCACACCGCGCGCTGGCGCAGGAAATGGGCGTTCAGATCGCTCACGACCGCATTCGGGCCATGCGCCTCGGCGAGGGCGGCGACGATGCCGACCGTGTTGGGCAGGTAGTCGGCGGGCTTTCCCGCCTCGGGCCGGCCTGCGACATAGCTCGCGGCCTCGGCCTGCATGACGGCCGCCATCGCCGCGCTTTCGGCATACATCGTCCCGAGCGGTGCCACCCGGTGCAGCGCCCGCAGATCCTCGACATTGCCCGACACGACGCCGAGGCCAGCGGGCAGACCGGTGCTTCGATGGCGCGCGCGCGACACGGTCAGCTCGCCCGTGAGACGGGCGCCGAAGACCACGAAACGGACCTCTGGCCCGCTGTCGCGGCCCGCCTCAGGCTGTTCGGCCACGCGCGCCGATGTGCCGTCAGGCCAGCAGCTTGGCGGCGTCGTCTCTGCGACCCAGCGCCTCAAGCGCCTTGGCGACGATATGCGGGGCATTCATCGCGGCCGTGTCGTACATCTTCGCCGGGCTGTCCTGGTCGAGGAACGTGTCAGGGAAGACCATCGGGCGGATCCTGACGCCGCTGTCCAACAGCCCCTCCTCGGCCAGCAGATGCAGGACATGGCTGGCAAAGCCGCCGATGGCGCCTTCCTCCAGCGTGATGACCGCCTCATGCTCGCGCGCCAGACGCAGGATCAGGTCGCGATCCAGGGGCTTCGCGAAACGGGCATCGGCGACGGTGGTGGAGAGGCCCATCGCCTCAAGCTCCTCGGCCGCCTGGAGGCATTCCTTCAACCGGGCGCCGAGCGAGAGGAGCGCGATCTTCGAGCCCTCGCGCATAATCCGGCCGCGCCCGATCTGCAGCGGCGTGCCGGCCTCGGGCATCTCGACGCCCACGCCTTCGCCGCGCGGATAGCGGATCGCCGAGGGGCGATCGTCGATGCCCTGCGCGGTCGCGACCATGTGCACAAGCTCTGCCTCGTCGCCGGCCGCCATGATGACGAAATCGGGCAGCGTCGCGAGGTAGGTGATGTCGAAGCTGCCGGCATGCGTCGCCCCGTCGGCGCCGACCAGGCCGGCGCGGTCGATAGCGAAGCGCACCGGCAGGCGCTGGATCGCGACGTCATGCACGACCTGGTCATAGCCGCGCTGCAGGAAGGTCGAGTAGATCGCGCAGAACGGCCGCAGCCCCGACGCCGCCATGCCGGCGCAGAAGGTCACGGCATGCTGCTCGGCGATACCGACATCGAAGACCTTCGAGGGATGCGCCTTCGCGACGACGTCTAGGCCGGTGCCGTCGGGCATCGCGGCGGTGACGGCGACGACCTTGTCGTCACGGTCCATCTGCTCGATCACCGCGTTGGCGAAGACCTTGGTGTAGGACGGCGCGTTCGAAGGCGCCTTCTTCTGCTCGCCCGAGACGACGTCGAACTTGGCGCGGGCGTGTCCCTTGTCGGGTGCGTTCTCGGCCGGCGCGTAGCCCTTGCCCTTCTTGGTGATCGCATGGATCAGCACCGGGCCGTCGGCGTATTTGCGCACGTTGCGCAGCACCGGCAGCAGCTGCTTCATGTCGTGGCCGTCGATCGGGCCGATATAGGTGAAGCCCAACTCCTCGAAGATCGTGCCGCCGACGGTCATGCCCTTGGCGTATTCCTCCAGCTTGCCGGCGGCCTGGCGGAACGGCGTCGGCAGCAGATCGAGCGCCGATTTCGCCGCCTCGCGGAAGTCGTGATAGGTCTTCCCGCTAAGAAGCCGCGCCAGATAGGCCGACATGGCCCCGACCGGCGGCGCGATCGACAT
>JBCCSW010000343.1:0-4492 GCA_039199465.1 Pseudomonadota bacterium | reverse complement strand
GCGACGCGCGCCGCGGCGCTCTCGGCGGCGATCCGCTCGGCAGTGTCGGGCACGTGGGAGAGGCGCACCGAGAGGGTCTTGGCCAGCAGCGCCGAAACGCGGTCCTGCTCGGCCCCCAGAAGGCGCACGAGGCTGCCGTCGGGCGCCGCCACGGTCGACATCGCATCGATGTCGATCAGCGACCGGCCGTCGGACGCTCTCGCCAGATCGGTGGCAAAGCCGAACGAAACGGCCGTGAGGGCAACAATGATGGTTCGAAGCGGCCGACGCATGGCGGGCTCTCCGTTAAAACGCTCTCCCAGCGGTAGATGGCTGTTTGTCTCCGACGTGGCGGCGGGGGGCCGCGATGTCGGTCGCCTCTTACCGAACTCTGCCCGGATCACCCGGCGGAAAGGCTGATGTCAAGGAATTGAGCCGCAACGGAGACCGGTGAAAGGCCGCCTTGAGTTGATCGCAAGGCGTGGCGCACGCAGCATGGGTCGAGCGCACACGCATACCGGGAATGCGGCGCCGAGCGTCCCGCGATCGAACAAGCGCCTGTCGTCCCTCAGATTTCTGCAATCCTCGATTTGAGGGACGAGAGAAACGCGATGCCCTCGGTGAAGGGTGCGGCCGAGGTGACGCTGCCTCTCTCGCGGTCGAGCCGGGAAAGGCCGCTTCTGCCGGTTTCTGCCGCTACGGAAAGCCTGACCCACTCCATGGCCTGCCGACGGCGCCGGGCGATTCTCGCCGCGGGGTCATCGGGAACACGCCCCTCCAGCGCCTCGACCAGCGCGGCGACGCCGTCGCCCGAGAAGGCCGAAACCGCCAGCACCGTGACCGCCTGCCGACCGTCGCCCTTCGGTACGGCGCCGAGGGCGCTGCGCAGATCCGACAGCGTCCGCCGCGCGCTGTCTCCGGTATCGGCCTTGGTCACGGCGATCAGGTCGGGGATCTCCAGCACGCCGGCCTTCATCGCCTGCAGCGTGTCGCCGGCACCGGGTTGCGCGCAGAACAGCACGCAGTCGGCCACGCGGGCAATCTCGGTCTCGGATTGGCCGACGCCGACGGTCTCGACGATCACTCGGTCGAACAGCGCGCCCATCAGCACCAGCGCCGGGAATGTCAGCTCGGCGATCCCGCCCAGCCGGTCGCGCGCGGCCATCGATCGGACGAAGACGCCGTCATCGCCCGGGTCGCGGCGCATGCGCGTGCGGTCACCAAGCAGCGCACCGCCGCTGATGCGCGAGGACGGATCGACGGCGATCACGCCGACGCTGTGGCCGTGGGCGCGCCAGTGGCGCATCAGCGCGTCGGTGAGGGTCGACTTGCCGACGCCGGGCGGGCCGGTCAGGCCGATGACCGCGGCGCGCTGGCGCGCCAGCGCGACATCCAGCAGCACGGCCGTGTCGGGCGCCGATGCCTCGGCCTCGATCCGCGCCAGCATGCGCGACAGCGCGCCTTTGCCGCCGGCCGCGACCGCGTCCAGCCGCGCCTCGGCCGATCCGGGCGCTGGCATGGGCATCTCAGCCGCCGTCATCGGCTGCGCAGCCGCCCTCGCCCTTGCTGCGGATCGTCGCCTGCGCCGCAGCGAGCCGCGCGACCGGTACGCGGTAGGGCGAGCACGACACATAGTCAAAGCCGCAGGCCTCGCAGAAGGCGACCGACACGGGCTCGGCCCCCTGCTCGCCGCAGAGCCCGATCGAGATCTCGGGCTTCACCGCCCGCGCCCGCTCCACCGCGATGCGGATCAGCTCACCGACGCCATCGAGATCGAGGATGTGGAAGGGATCATGCCCGAAGACCCCCTGTGCGACGTAGTCATGCATGAACCGCCCGGCGTCGTCGCGGCTGAGGCCATAGGTCATTTGCGTCAGGTCGTTGGTGCCGAACGAGATGAAGTCCGAGATCGCCGCGATCTCCCCTGCCCTAAGGCAGGCGCGCGGCGTCTCCAGCATGACCCCGACGCGGTAGCCGACCATGCTGCCGTGCCGCTCGCCGAGCGTCGCGGCGACGGCGTCGATGCGCGCGCGCAGGATCTCGAGCTCGCGGACGGCGCTGACCAGCGGCACCATGATCTCGGGCACCACAGGCTCGCCCGTCGCCCGACCCGCCGCGATCGCCGCCTCGAAGATCGCGCGCACCTGCATCTCGTAGATCTCGGGATAGGCGATCCCGACCCGGCAGCCGCGCTTGCCGAGCATCGGGTTGAACTCGGCGAGTTCCTTGGCGCGGGTCAGCACGTCGGCCTCGCTGAGGCCGAGCGCGCGCCCAAGCTCGGCGATCTCGGCCTGGCCATGGGGCAGGAATTCGTGCAGCGGCGGATCGAGCAGGCGGATGCAGACCGGCAGGCCGCGCATCTCGGCGAACAGCGTCTCGAAATCGGCGCGCTGCATCGGCTCCAGCTCGTCCAGCGCCGCCTTACGGTCCTCGGCATTGCCGGCGAGGATCATGCGGCGCACCGCAGCGATACGCCCGGTCGGAAAGAACATGTGCTCGGTGCGGCAGAGCCCGATGCCGGCAGCGTCGAAGCCCCGCGCCACGCGGGCGTCATGGCCGGTATCGGCATTGGCGCGCACGCCCATGCGCCGCGCCCCGTCGGCCCAGGTCATGAGCCGTGCGAAGGCGCCGGTGATCTCGGGCTGGCGGGTCGGCACGCGCCCGGCGATCACCTCTCCCGAGCCACCGTCGACGGTGATCACGTCGCCGGCCGAGAAACGCCGGCCCTCGGGCGTCACCAGACCGGGTGCGCTGCGGTCCAACCGCAACGAGCGCGCGCCGACGACGCAGGGCTTGCCGAGGCCGCGGGCGACGACGGCGGCGTGGCTCGTCATGCCGCCCCTGACGGTCACCATGGCGCGGGCTGCATGCATGCCGCGGATATCCTCGGGGCTGGTCTCGACCAGTGCGAGGATCGCGGCGCCGCCCGCCGCCGCGGCCGCCTCGGCATCCTCGGGCGTGAACACCAGCGGGCCCGAGCTGGCGCCGGGCGAGGCCGCCAGACCGCGTGCCACGACATCGCGCGGTGCCCGCTCGTCGATCGTGGGATGCAGATGCGCCTCCAGCGCGCCGGGGTCGATGCGGGTCAGCGCGGCCGCCGGGTCGATCGCGCCCGTCTCGCCCAGGTCGACCGCGATCCTCACGGCAGCCCGCGCCGACCGACGCGCACGGCGCAGTTCGGTCAGCACCAGCGCGCCGCCATCCAGCGTGAAATCGAGCGAGAAGGCATCCCCGAGCGCCCGCTCAAGGCGCTGGCTGGCGGTCACCAGCTGTTCCACCGCCTCGGGCCGGTGCTCCTCCAGCGACGGCGCGCGCGAGCCCAGTGCCAGGCGCTCGGCCACGGTCAGCACCCGCGGCGTGCGCAGGCCCATCATCGCCTCCTCGCCCTGCGCCTGCTCAAGAAAGCGGCCGGTAAGGCGGTGGGCGCCGGTCTCCTCGTCTCGCGGCCAGGCGATGCCGGCGCCGGTCGGCCCGCCTTCCTGGTCGCCCATGCCGAGGCCGATGGCCATGACCTGCACGATCACGGGCAGGCCGGCATCCTCGTCGCCGCCGCGGGCCAGGCGACGGCGGCGCGCGCTGGTGCCATGCCAGAGCGCCTGCATCCCCGCGATGCCCGACAGGAGCTGCGCGCGCGCGGCATCGGGCAGCGGTCGGCCGGCGTCGGCCGCCATGGCGCGACAGTCGGCGGCCAGCCGGGTCAGCGCGGCGGTGTCGAGTTCGGTCTCGCTCTCAACGCCGCAGCGGCGCATCGCATCGTGCAGGGCGAACTCGAAGTCTTCGTCGTCGAGCCCGGCCGCGCCGGCGCCCCAGTGCTGCGCGAGGCGCCGCTCCAGATCGACCGCGGCGCGCCGGCCATAGCGGGCCGCCAGCGCACCCAGGCAGGACTGCACGATGCCGACGTTGAGGATGGTGGGGACCAGCGCCCCACCACCACCCTGCCCCGCGACGCCCGGCGCCGCCGAGGGGCGGAGCGCGAGCAGAAGCGGCGCGTCGGCATCGTCGAGGCGCTGACCGGTCTCAGCCTCCAGCTTGGCGATGCCGTCGTCGAGCGCTGCCGCCGTCGCCGCCGGATCGGCCGCCGTCTTGGCGTCGAGCACGAAACCCGGCGGCACCGGCAGGCCGAGGCCCGCGGCCGCGGCAAGAAGCGCCGCCTTCTCGCCGAACCGCGCCGGGTCGGGTGTCGGGATGTCCGAGCCCCCACCGGCTGGCGTTCCACCAATCCACCCGGTGCTGCCCAGCATGACGTTCATGCGCCGATCTAACGGCGGGTCACGCCAAGGCTCAACCACCGCGAAAGTCCAAAGCGCGCAACGTCCTATGAACCGAGCCGGAACATCCCGCTCAGCCCTCGATACCGTCCCAGATCGCAACGCGGGTCATCATGGCGCGGAGCGCGGACAACAAGCGCAGGCGATTGAGGCGTAGTGCCGGGTCGTCGGCATTGACGGTCACGTCATCGAAGAAGGCGTCGACGGGCGCGCGCAGCTCGGCCAACGCGGCCATGGCGGCACTG
>JBCCSW010000342.1:0-4495 GCA_039199465.1 Pseudomonadota bacterium | reverse complement strand
TGCTGAAATGGGTGCCGGTAGACGATCGCGGCGACCTCGACCCCGAGCGGGTCATCGAGGCCATGGGCGAGCGCACGAGGATGGTCGCCGTGACCCATATGTCGAACGTGTTGGGCACGGTCGTCGACGTGAAGGCCATCGCCGCCGCAGCGCGCGAGCGCGGCATTCCGGTGGTCGTGGACGGCAGCCAGGCGGCGGTGCACATGCCGGTCGACGTCACCGATCTGGGCGTCGATTTCTACGCGATCACTGGCCACAAGCTGTACGGCCCGAACGGGACCGGCGCGCTGTTCGCGACCCGGGCGCGCCAGGCCGAGATGCAGCCTTTCAATGGCGGCGGCGACATGATCCGCGAGGTCCATACCGACAGCGTCGGCTACCAGGACGGGCCGATGAAGTTCGAGGCCGGCACGCCGCCGATCGTCCCGATGATCGGCCTCGGCGCCGCCATCGACTACATGGGCGAGATCGGGATGGACAACATTGCGGCGCATGAGACGGCGCTGCGCGACTATGCCCGCTCGCGGCTGGACGGGCTCAACTGGCTCAACACCTACGGGACCTCCGAGACGAAGGGAGCGATCTTCTCCTTCGGTCTGCAGGGCGGCGCGCATCCGCACGACATCTCGACCGTGGTCGATCGCAAGGGTGTCGCAGTGCGCGCCGGACACCATTGCGCGCAGCCGTTGATGGAGCATCTGGGCGTCAATGCCACCTGCCGTGCCAGCTTCGGCATGTACAACACAACGGTCGAAGTCGATAAGCTCGTCGATGCCCTGGAGCTTTGCCACGACCTATTCGACTGACGCTAGCGTGCTGAACAGAAACGATTCTTTCGTGTCGTCGTCGAACGGTACCGCTCGGCTCATTGTGACGTTACGTTAACACTTCATAAAAGTGTCATTCATTGCGTGAGAGACCGACACTATCGAACTTTCCCTCGACGTCATGCGCAACATCGTTGCAACATCACTCAAGGCGTGCAAATGAGAGGCGTTCTCTTTTGTGCGCTGCAGCAAAGTGAGTAGTGTGGTGTGCCATGAATGCTGAGAAGATACCGACGAGGGAAGCATGACGCGTTCATCCAAGCCGAGCGAGCACCTGCCCGGTGGCTCGACCGACGCCTTTGCCTTCGGCGATCAGGCTCAGGTCGCAGCCGGCCTCAGGCAGATGGCCCTGATGTGGTCCCTACCGATGCGGGCGATGATGGTGGTGATGAGCGAGGTCTATCGCCCAGGGCGGTGATGAGAGCGGGAGCGTCGCCGTCTTGACCGGCTTCCGGCGGCACATGACCCAATAGGTTGCCGGGCGCCGGTAATCGTGGCTGCCGGGTGGCTCGGGTCATTCTCCGCTCTGGGGGAGCAGGACCATTTCACCAAGCGCGCCGAGACGCATCTCGGCGTTCTCACGGCTCAGTGCGATGCTGTCGCCTCGCACCCACAAGACTGACTGATCGTCATAGTGGCGCGACAGCGGGTGGCCCGACTGGCCCGTGGCGATAACAAAGCGCGACCGGTTCAGATCGGCGAAATCCAGCACCATCCGCAGCCCGGCGGCGTGCACATTCTCGAACGGCGTCTCGCCCTGACCGGTCATCGCGCCGCGCTTGATGGTGTAGTAGCCGCCCGAGGTCTCCTGCCGGATCGAGAGCAGGTTGCCGAACGGGAACACATGGCCGAGCGGCTGGTGGACGTGGTCGGCAACATGCGCCTCGCCCCAGCGCCAGCCCTGCACATTGGTACCGTAGTCCCGCGTCAGCCGCGCCATCGCATCGTCAAGTGCCTCGGCCGCCATGGCCTGGCAGGTCTCAACCTCGGGCGTCTTGTCGATATCGCACCAGACCCCGGCGCCGTCGATGTCGCGGAACACCCGCTCGACGAACAGCGGGCGCAGACCCTCCATCATTGGCATCAGGGGCCCAAGCTCGTCAGCGGCCAGGCGGCGGGTCAACTGGCGCATCCACTCGGCGAAGATCAGCGGCTCGGGGCGGTGGCGGTCCATGGCGCCGTTCCAATCGGCGAGCAGCGCCAGCGCCTGGGCGCGTCGACGCTCGGGCCCGGTGGGGCTGTCGACCTCCTGCCGGCCGCGCCACCAGAGATCGCGCGCGATAAGCGGCAGGATGGCCCGCGCCATCTCGGACACGACATCGGTCTGCAGGGCGAGGAACCCGTCGATCGAGTGGAACTCGCGCGCTGTCAGCTCCTTCTCGATGCGGGTCAGTCGGTAGGGCAGGTCGAACTCGTGCCCGATATGGTTGGGGAAGGTGGCATCGGTCACGCGGTTGTTGGCGTTTGCGACCCCGCCCGAGCGCGGCGAGACCACGCGCGGGGCCGAGCGGGGGCTGCGCGTACCCTCCCACGCGGTCGCGGCCACCCAGCCGGGCGAGGGCACGCGGCCCTGTGTCGGGCTGTCAGGGCGCCGACGGGGCAGGGCGCCGGTCACCACCATGCCGATATCGCCGCCACTGTCGGCCAGGATCACGTTCTGTGCCGGCGCCAAGACGTCGCCGGCGGCCTGCATCGCCTCGTCGACGGTCTCCGCGCGCATCAGCGCCAGCGCGGCGCTCACGGTCCGGTCCTCGTCGTCGAGTGCGGTCCACCGAAGCGCTGCGACATGGCCGTCGGGGGTGATGCTGGCAGCGCCCATGAGCCCCGCGTCCAGCACCGGACCGTTGCGGGTGTATCGGGCCGTGGTGACCAGGGGCTCGGCTCCGTCACGCTCGATCAGCAGGCGTCGGGTGCGGAACCGCTCCCAGCCGTCCGGTGTCCGGTAGCGCCCGGGATCGTCGGGGTCGACCTGCTCGATGAACAGGTCGGCGTCGTCGGCGGTGACCGTCGTCAGCCCCCAGCCGACGCGGCCGTTATGGCCGATCAGCACCAGCGGCGTGCCGGGCAGCGTGCCGCCGATGGCCGAGATCGCCCCGGCACCCTCGCCGCCCTGGACATCGGCGAGATACCAGAGCGATGGCGCCGACAGCCAGAGATGCGGGTCCGAGGCCAGCAGCGGCTGGCCGAGCGTCGCGCGGCTGCCGTCGACCGCCCAGGCGTTCGAGGCACCGGCAAGCTCGGGCTGCGGCGCGGGCCCGATCGCGGCAATCAGCCGATCGACCGCGGACGGATCTTCGGCGACGGCCTCGGCCGCTGCGAAGCGGGCGCCGTCGAACAGCTCGGCATAGCGGGGCAGGGTCAGGCCGCCGCCCTCGGGCGGATCAGGCAGGATGTCGGCCACCCGCTCGGGCGGCAGCGAAAGCAACAGGCGGGCACGCCGGATCTCGGCCCGGGCCGCGCCGGTCAGGCGCAGCGCCATCATCTTCATGATCCCGATGCTGTCGGCCGGCGTCCAGGGCGCCAGCCCGTCGGTCGCGAAGACGAAGAACTCCGGCGCGCCGCGTCCCAGCGCCTCGGCTGCCACGGTGCGGATCCAGGCGTTCACGCCATCGGCATAGGCCTGCAATGCCGCCTTCGCCTCGGGCGACTGTTCGTCGACGGCGCGGCTGGCATGGCCATAAAGGTCCAGCGTCTTGATCAGGCGGTCCAGCTTGGTCGTGCGCGGGCCGAGCAGGGTCGACAGGCGGCCCTGCGCCGCGCGGCGGTTCAGCTCCATCTGCCACAGCCGGTCCTGCGCGTGGACGAGGCCGAGGGCGAAGAACGCGTCCTCGGCGGTCTCGGCGCGGATGCGCGGCACGGCGTTAGCGTCGCGGATCACCCGTACCTCGGCCGTGAGGCCCTGCAGCCTGAGGCGCGCGTCGAAATCGGGCAGCGAGCGCTCGACCAGATACCAGCCGAGCGCCAGCGCGACGGCGCCGAGCGCCGCGATCACGGCCACGATCCGCAGCAACCATGTCAGAAGCAGCGTCATGCCCCCGCCACCCTTCCCGATCCGTCACGGCGACCATGCGCCCGCGGACACGTCGCCAGAGACGCCTCCGAAAGCATGCCTATCCGCCGCACACCCGCCTCCCAGGCATGCCCCAGCCTTCCGATTGACGGCAAGCGGGCTTGACCGCCTCACCTGATGGCCCAACGTGCGCGCGGCGGCACCGCGGCAGCATGACGCCACAAGGCGCGCCGCGATCGCCGCCAGACGCCGGCACAGGCCGGCGCTGCAGGACATAGGGCTTGGTGGGGAGACGCCGACGATGGCGAAGGTCACTTTTCTTGGGCTTGGTGTGATGGGCTATCCGATGGCGGGCCACCTCGTCGCGAAGGGCCACGACGTCACCGTCTACAACCGCACTGCGGCCAAGGCGGAGACATGGGCGGGCGAGCATGGTGGCGCCCACGGCGCGACCCCGCGCGAGGCGGCGGCGGGCAGCGAGATCGTGTTCTGCTGCGTCGGCAATGACGACGATCTGCGCTCGGTCGTGTTGGGCGTCGATGGCGCCTTCGCCGGCATGGCGCGGGGTGCGCTGTTCGTGGATCACACCACCGCCTCGGCCAATGTCGCGCGCGAGCTCTATGCGGCGGGCAAGGAGCAGGGCATCGCGCTCATCGAC
>JBCCSW010000341.1:0-4508 GCA_039199465.1 Pseudomonadota bacterium | reverse complement strand
GCCTATCTCGCGCTAACCCTCAGGTATTTCAGGGGGGTTCGCGCGGGCCGGCGGGCCGCGGCGACGGGCACCCCGCGCGGCGCGGCGCGCGCCGGCACCTTCGGCTCGCTGATCACCACCAACTGGGCCGTCAGCCCCGACTATGCGGCACCGGCCGGCGGCATCCTGCGCCTGCGCCTGGCGGCGACCGACACGACGCGGATCTATCGGCTCTATCTGCAGCACGGCGGCGACGCCGACTTGCCCGCGGTCGAGGGGCGCATCGTCGCAATGGACGGCCATCCGCTGCGCGAGCCCCTGCCCTGGCCGAGCGCAGAGGCACCGCTGCTGCTGTCGCCCGGCCAACGCGCCGATCTGGCCGTGCGCATCCCGGCCGAGGAAGGCCGCGAGATCCTGGTCATGACCGACCGGCCCGGCAGGCCGCATCTGCTGGCCCGCCTGCGCGCCGAGGGCCCGGACCCGGGCCGCCGCCTGGACGAGATCGCGCCCCTGCCGCCCAACCCCGTGGCCGAGCCCGATCTGCAGAACGCGGGACTGGAGGAATTCGTGTTCGGCTGGTCACCCGAGGAGCTGGTGCAGAACAACGGCGTCTGCGGCACGCTGGGCTATACCTTCTGGTCGATCAATCGCACGCCCTGGCCGGGCGACGCGGCGCCCGCGACCGGGCCGCTCGCGACGCTGGAGATGGGGCGCAGCTACGTCCTTCGGCTCCGCAACGAGAGCCCGAACGACCATCCGATCCACCTGCACGGCCTCGTGTTCCGGCCGATCCGCTCGAACCGGCGCCAGCTTGCCAGCAATTGGACCGACACCGCGCTGCTGCTGAGCGGCGAGGCGATGGAGGTCGCCCTGGTCGCCGACAATCCGGGCGACTGGGCGTTCCACTGCCACATCATCGAGCATCAGAAGACGGGCCTAGCGGGCTATATCCGCGTCGCCTGACCCGGTGGTCCGGTCATGCCGGGCCAAGCCCAACGGACTGCGCCGCCGGCAACGATGTCATGCGGCGCCCCTGGCCCGCGGTCGCCCGCGGGCGTACCTAGACCAAGCCAGCACCGGCGCGCCCGCCACCGGGCAGCCGACCCGCCAGCGCGATACCCCTGAACATCAAGACCGGAGATGGTCCATGCTCGAGCATCGCGCGCATCTTGCCGTGCCCTCCAGCGAGGTGTTGGAGAGCCTCGCCGCCATCGCCACGCGCAACGGCTATCGAGTGACGCGCGATGATGGCGTCATGACGGTCGCAGCCCCGCTCGGCACCGTGACCTTCACGATGAAGGCCGGCGGCGCCGAGATCGTCTTCGCCGCGGCGAGCGCCGCCCAGCTTCAGGTGCTGAAAGACCTCTATGCCGAGCGCTTCGGTAAGCTCGGCGTCAGCGACGACCTGACCTGGCAGGCGGGCCAACGGCGCGAGCCGCTGAACCAGGTCGTGGGGCGGGTCGTCTCCTCGGTCCGGCTGTCCCCGAACTTCCAGCGCCTGCGCCTGGAGGGCGCTTTCAGCGCCTATGCCGTGCCCGGTGCGGGCCTGCATTTCCGACTGCTGATCGGCGAGCCCGGCGCGGGATTGCCGACGCTGGACGATCGCGGCATCACCGAATGGCCCGGCGGGGTGGAGCGCTGGCACCGCCCGCCCTATACGGCGCGCGCCGTCGATCCGGGCGGGCGCTGGCTGGATATCGATATCGTGCTGCACGAGGGCGGGCGCGTCACCGATTGGTGCCAGCGGCTGGTGCCGGGCGAGGAGGTCGCGCTGCACGGGCCCAGCGGCTCGGTCCAGCCGACGGCGCGCTGGCTCGGCCTGATCGGCGACGAGACGGCGCTGCCCGTCATCATGCGAATGATCGAGGACGCGCCGGCCGGCACCTCGGGACAGGCCCTCGTCATGGTCCGCGATCCCGCCGACGCGCAGGTGCCGGCGCGCAACCCAGGCATCGCGCTCGACTGGGTGCTGGCCGACGAGGTCGCCGATCCGGTCGACCTGGTGCGCCGGCTCGACGTGCCCGCGGACGGGCGTCACCTCTTCTTCGCGGCCGAGCGGGCGCAGGCGACCCGGGTCCGCGCCTATTTCAAGGAAGCGGGCTTCCCTTCGCGGGACACCAAGGCGGCCAGCTACTGGACGGATCACGCAAAAGCCTAGAGCATGGCGTCTCCATCAGCAGGCGGCTCCATCGGCCAAAACGGTGCTTTCCGGGCCGCGTTCGACGTCGCGGTCCCATCGCCGCGCCGACGCTGCCGCAGCGAAGGGCGGCGGGATGTTCGACGCGGGCAAACATGCCGGTCTGGTCGCGCGCGGGCGCGAGAACCTGCGCGCCCTGGCGCCGGGTATCCTGGTCTCGGCCGTGATCGGGATCGCCGCGCAATTCATGTCCGAGCACTATGGCGCGCCGGCGATGCTGATGGCGCTGCTGCTCGGCATCGCCTTTCACTTCCTGGCCGAGGAAGGCCGGTGCGTGCAGGGCATCGAGTTCACGGCCAAGGCCGTCCTGCGCCTCGGCGTGGCGTTGCTGGGCGTCAGGATCAGCGCCGAGCTGATCATGGGTCTCGGCATCGAGTTGATCGCGCTGGTCGTGACCGGCGTCGCGCTGACCATCGGCGTTGCTATGCTGGCGGGGCGTCTGTTCGGCCATGACTGGCGGCTGGCGCTGCTGACGGGCGGCTCGGTGGCGATCTGCGGCGCCTCGGCCGCCATGGCGATCGCGGCCGTGCTGCCCAAGGACCAGCATTCCGAGCGCAACCTGATCTTCACCGTGCTCGGCGTCACGGTGCTGTCGACCATCGCAATGATCCTCTATCCGATCGTCGTGCAGACCTTCGCGCTGGACGACAGGGCCGTCGGCGTCTTCCTGGGCGGGACGATCCACGACGTGGCGCAGGTCGTCGGCGCTGGCTTCTCGGTCAGCGACATCGCCGGCGACAGTGCGACGCTGGTCAAGCTGATCCGCGTCAGCCTGCTCGCACCCGTGGTGCTGTTCATCTCGCTCGCGATGCGCTCGAGCGGTGCCGCCGCCGGCGACAGCGGCACGCGCCCGCCGCTGGTGCCGGGCTTCGTGATCGCCTTCATCGTGCTTGCAAGCCTCAATTCGGCCGGCGCCATCCCGGCCGATCTGGGACAAACCATGAGCGACGTCTCGCGCTGGGCGCTGCTGTTCGCCATCGCGGCGGTCGGCATGAAGGTGTCGCTGAAGCGCATCATGGAGGTCGGCGGGCCAGCGGTCGCGCTGATTGTTGGCGAGACGCTGTTCCTCGCCGTCCTGATCCTGGGCGGGATCCTGCTGCTGGCCTAGCCGGCGGCGCACCCCAAAAAGGCGTTTCGTAGGCGTCGGCGGGCAGTCGCCTCAGCGCTGCGTCGGAAAGGGCGCCAGCGCGTCGGCCCAGTTCGACGCCTCGGCCCAAGGATCGGCGAACAGCACTGCGAGGTTTCGCGCCGCGTGATCATAGAGCTCCAGGGCCGCACAGCCGCGCATCGTCGTCACCCAGACCGAGCCGATGCTGTCCAGATCCAGGCTGAAGGCCCCGCGCTCGGTCTGGCTGACCAGCACGCCGTCTGGCTGCGCCAACGCGGTGATGCAGCCGATATCGAACTGCAAGATCCCCTGGGACGGAACCGCGCGCGTGAAAGGGAAGGCATGCTCGGCCAGGAAGGCGAAGAACGAAGGTATCAGACCCGCCTCGACCCGCCGGGCCCGATCGGCGCCGACATGGGGCAGGCAGCGCGAGCGCGTCGCGCCGCCGTCGCTGAGCACGAGGTCCAGGTGATCCGACAGCTTGTCCTCGTCCCAGCGCATCCGCGCGTTGCGGATGGCGGTCAGCGGGATGATGGTGTCATCCGGCGCCGCATCCGCCGTGACGCTGCGGTCCGGGGTGCAACCGGGGGCGTAATCGGGGGCGCAATCGGTGGCCCAATCGGGGGTGCCGCCATCGGGGCTGTTGCAATCGGGGGCACCCTGTGGGTCCAGGCTGCGACCGATCTTCTCGTCGACGCGGCTGCGGTACTGGACCCGGTGCACCACCTTGTCCGCGCCGTCCAGCACAACCAGCGCACCCCGCTCGCCGCCGCCCGTGGTGCCCTCGACCCTGGCGAGGCTGGCGCCCCTGGCATGGCTGATCCGCAGGTTGATGCGCTTGCGCACTAGGCGCAGGCGCGTGCCGTGACGCTGCGTCGGGCCGTAGCCGCCGCGGCCCATCACCAGCGCCCCAGCATTGCGCGTCGAGATCAGCGCGTCCTCGAATCCCGTACCCAGAAGCGCCAGCACCTCCAGGTCGGGATCGAGGGCGGTCAGCGCGGCGACCTTCTCAAGCGCCGCGCGGGTTTCGGGAAGCGTGCCACGCGCGCGGCACAGGCAGACGTCGCTTGTCGAGCAGCGGTTTCGGTCGGACACGGGCGGGTCAGCCCCTCAATAGACGTCCCTCACATAGCGCTTCGCGCGCTTCAGAGAGTTGACGTACTCGGTTGCCGCCTCGGTCGACATGCGTCCCTGGGTTTGGATGATCTCGTGCAGCGCCGCATC
>JBCCSW010000340.1:0-4546 GCA_039199465.1 Pseudomonadota bacterium | reverse complement strand
TCCGCGAAGAAGAAGTTGTCGACGCCCGGCGCCGGGCCGACCAGCGGATTGCCATCCGGCGTGTAGCAGATCGGCCCGGCGCCGGGCGTCGACAACTTCTTCTTCGCGGAAGGCTTCAGCTTCGGCATCACGGCGGCGGGAGGCGCTGGCCACTACCTCAGCCAGCTCATCACCGAAGGCGAGGCCGAGATCGACATGTTCTCGCTGGACCCGCGGCGCTTCGGGCGGTGGATGAACCGCGAATACGCCGCGCGCAAGAACGAGGAGGCGTACGAGCACGTCTACATCCTGCACCACCCGGACGAGGAGCGCCCAGCCTGCCGGCCGCTGCGCACCGCGCCCAGCTTTGACCGGATGAAGGCGCGCGGCGCACAGTTTGGTCAGGTGAACGGTTGGGAGCGGCCAAACTACTTCGGTCCGCTCGACGCGCCCGACAGTTTCGATCACGACGCCCGTTCGTTCCGCCGCGGCGGCTGGTGGCACTATGCCGAGGCCGAGGCCCGCGCGATCCGCGAGGGCGTGGGCCTGATCGACGCCAGCGCCTTCACCAAGCACCTGCTGCAGGGCCCGGGCGCGACGGCGTTCCTGGACTGGCTGACCTGCAATCGGCTGCCCAAGGTCGGCCGCATCAACCTGACCTATGCGCTGACGACCGCCGGTACCGTGCGAACCGAACTCACCATCGTGCGGATGGCCGAGGACACGTATTACCTCGTCACCGCCGGCTCGGCCGAGACCTATGACAGTGACTACCTCGCCAAGATGGTTGAGGCGAAGCTGGACAGCTTCGGCGCGATGTCGCTGGCGAATGTCACCACGCAGTACGGCGTCTTCGCCGTCGCGGGGCCGAACTCACGCGCACTGATCGAGCCGCTGATCGTCGACGCCGATCCGGCGACGGCGCTGTCGAACAAGCGCTTCCCCTGGCTCTCGATGCGCAAGCTCGACCTCGGCATGGTGCCGGTCACGGCCATCCGCGTCGCCTACACGGGCGAGCTCGGCTGGGAACTGCACCACCCGATGGAGATGCAGAACCACCTGTTCGACCGGCTGATGGAAAGCGGCGAGCGCTGCGGGCTGAAGCTCGTCGGCGCGAGGGCGCAGAACTGGCTGCGCCAGGAGAAGAGCTATCGCGCCTTCGGCAGCGATCTCGGCCGCGATGCGACCCCGTTGGAGGCCGGTCTCGATCGCTTCGTCGACCTGACGAAGGACTTCAAAGGCAAGCATGTTATGCAGGAGACGGGCATCCGCTCGAAATGCTGCACGCTGCTGATCGACGGCCCGGCCGATGCCGACCCCTGGGGGCGCGAGGCGCTTTATGACGGCGAGCGGCGGGTCGGCCGGTTGACATCGGGCGGCTATTCGGTCGCCTTCGGCAAGCAGATCGGCATCGGCTATGTCGCGCCCGAGGCCGCCGTGCCGGGCACTAAGCTAAAGCTTCGCATGCTGCGTGAGCTGTTCGATGCCGAGGTCGTGGAAGACAGCCCCTACGATCCCACCAACGCCCGGATCCGTGCAGACATCTGAGCGCTTGCCCGGATCCGCAGGCGGATCGGTCATGGGATCGGAAACAACACCTTATAAAGATACACGCTTAGGTTGAATGATGCCTATACTGAGATCGGCGCCGATCGGGGCGCCGGTATCAGGTTGTGTGTCATGGTCAGTTTTCTTCGCGACCGCCGTGCTCATGTGTCCATCGACACGGTCGTCGCCGCCGCCGGTATCGTGTTCATCGGTCTGGTGATCTTGAGCCTCGTCAACAAAGCCCCGCCCAATGTCTTCGGCGCGACCAGTCTTGAGCACGCGATGCACCAGGTCGCAGGCGCGGAGTGACGCTGCGTCTGCATCGTGGCAGATCCTCATTGGAAGCGGATCGGCGCATCACGCGGCTGCGAGGCGTGGCGAACCAGGGGTGAACACGGCCGAAAAATCCCCACATCCGGTCTACCGAGGATGTGAGGAGAACGCAGCGATGACCCACACCACGAGACTCAAAACGGGCCGCGCGCGGGCGTCGGCGCTTGCCGCGACGGCCGTGGTCCTGGGCCTCGGCGCCTGCACGCAAGCTGGCACCGACACCGCCAATCCCTTGGCCGGGCTCAACGAGCAGCGCGCGCTTGGCGACCAGTTCAGGATCGCCGATGGCGTCTGTTTCCAGCGCACGAACGACGAAAAGGGTTGGTTCATCACCAATCCGCAGAAATGCATCACGCGGCTTGGACGATCGTGATGGCGACCGACAGGCGCAACAGATGCGTCGGCAAGGCGATGCTGGCGCTACCGCTGCTGGCACTCGCCGCCTGCGCCGACGTACCGGAGGGCCCGCCCTTCTCGGTCACGATCAACACGAATGTCGGGTTCGGGCGCGACGCTGACGAGCGCGATGGCATCTCGCGCGTGGGCGAGACCTGTATCGTGCGCGACAGCGGCGACCGCGGGGGCAGGCGCATCAGTCACGCCTGCTGAGGGACGCCGCGAGCCTGCCCAGCGACCACCATTCGGGGCCTGAGGGCTCACAAGACCATTCCTAGATCTCTTATTTCTCGATCCAGACCGGGGCCGATTAGGCGTCACCACCGCGGAGCCGTGACGACGTTTTCCGCGATCGTTTACGCGCGATGAGTCTCCACCCAAGCGCCCTTGCCGCCTTAGGGGACACCAATATGACGCTGGGTCAGAATGGCCCCGCAGCGAAACTGTCGCGAAACGGGACTAGCCGGCATCGCGATACCCAGAGGCGAGGGTTTTTTGTCACGACTCGCCTTATGATTGTTCCCCGCCGAGGACCCATACCATAGGGTCCGGCCGGCGATGCAGTGGTTCGCGTGAGTGCTACGAAACAGGAGGCGGTGGCGTCATGACGTTCAAGTTCAACTGGAGCTATACTCCAGGTCTGAATGGTACTGACGAAAATGACTTGATTCTCGGCAGTTGGTGGTCCGACGAAATACATGGCGGTGGCGGTGACGACCTCATCTTCGCGGGATGGGGCAATGACGAAGTCAAGGGCGGCGCTGGCGATGACATCGTCTTCGGCGGCAGAGGCGACGACATCTTGTATGGCGATGACGAGGACGGTGGTGTCGCCTCGGGCGAGAACCTGATCGTCAACGGCTCGTTCGAAGATGTCACCGGTCTCGACCCCGAGGATTTCGGCTTCAGGGGCGATATTCCGGGCTGGGTGAATGCTGGCGAAGGCCGGGCCGAGATCGTCGAAGCAGGCGTCGTGGGCATGCCGGCATCGGACGGCCAGTATTGGATCGATACCGGCACCTCGCAAGCCCGGGTCATCGACATCAGTCAGGAAGTCGCGGGGGTCGAGGACGGCCAGAGCTACTTGCTGTCGTTCGATGCGGGCCAGTGGGATGTCCCCAGCCCGGCACCCGACGAAACGATGAACGTCTACTGGAACGGCGAACTCATCGCCAATGTTCGCCCGGAGACGATCGATAGCTACGAGAGCTTCGAGTTCACTGTCACCGGCGGCTCGGGCGACGGCACCAACACGGTGCGTTTCGAGGGCGTCACGGACGGCACCACCGACGCGCAGGGCGTGGCGCTCGACAACATCAGCCTCGTCGCCATTGCAGATCCGACCGACGGCAACGATACGCTGGTGGGCGGCAAGGGCGACGACATGCTGTTTGGCAATGGCGGCGACGACCTGCTCATCGGCGGCAAGGGCGACGACACGAACACTGGCGGTATCGGCGCGGACCACTTCGTCTTCGGCAAGCGTGACGGCACCGATACGATCACCGATTTCGAGCTTGGCGTGGACACCATCGGCCTGGTCTGCGGCGATGCCGACGACCTGACCTTCTCTCAGGCTGGCGACGATGCGGTGATCGAGTTCTTCAAGACCACGATCATCGTCGAGAACGTCACGGTCGACGAACTGCTGAGCGACTTCGGGATCGCCTGAGCGAGCCCTAACAGCCCAGCCGACAATGAAAATGCCCCGGCCTTCGCCGGGGCATCATCGTTTCGAGCAGGCACGCATCGGCACGCCGGGATTGACCCGGACCGATGCCTCGGACGGCCCCGGATCAACCCGGTGCCGCTTCCTTCTCGATTTCCTGGCCGGTGGCCTGGTCGACGACCTTCATGCTGAGCCGCGTCTTCCCACGGTCGTCGAAGCCCATCAGCTTGACCTTCACCTCCTGGCCCTCCTTGACGAGGTCCTTGGGGTTGGCGCCGCGCTCCCAAGTCATCTGGCTGATATGCACCAGCCCGTCGCGCGCGCCGAAATAGTTCACGAAGGCCCCGAAATCCATGATCTTGACGACCTTGCCGGTGTAGATCTTGCCGACCTCGGGCTCGGCCACGATCCCGTTGATCATGTCCTTCGCCTTCTCGATGCAGGCGGCATCGGGCGAGGCGATCTTGATCACACCGTCATCGTTGATGTCGATCTTGGCACCCGACTCCTCGACGATGCCGCGGATCACCTTGCCGCCCGAGCCGATGACCTCGCGGATCTTCTCGGGGTTAATCTGCATCGTCTCGATGCGCGGCGCGTGGACCGAGAACTCGGATCGGC
>JBCCSW010000339.1:0-4554 GCA_039199465.1 Pseudomonadota bacterium | reverse complement strand
GCCACGCTGGCCGACCACGGTGTCGCGCCGCCGAGCACCTGGCACATCGCAGCGCTGGGGCGAGGGGCGGACGGTCGCATGGCCGGGCTCTACAACGGCAAGATCGAGGCGCCGGAGATGCGCGTCGGCGACACCGTCATCGCCTCGTGGGATTTCGCCCGGGGCATCCCCACCACCATGCTAAGCGATACCGGCCCGCATGCCCTGCACGGGCGCACGGTGAACATGCCGGCGCGGGCGATGCGGGGCGCCGCCTGGACAGGGCGCGAGACCTGCTGGCGCCATGCGCCCGAGCACTACGCCGCAATCCACTTCCACGAGACAGACCTCACGGACTGCGGATGGGAGGCCGACTTCACGCTGACGCTGCCGCATGATCTGCGCTCGGGCATCTACGGCATGCGGCTGACCTGCGGGGCTGAGACCGATACCATCCCGTTCTTCGTGCCGCCGACGAAGGGCACGAAGACGGCTGATCTCTGCGTGCTGATGTCGACCTTCACCTATGTCGTCTACGCGAATTTCGTGCGGCCCGACTACGATGATAGCGTGCCCGTCCGGGCGGCCGAGCTGGGGATGGAGCCGCTGTTTCCGGGCGATCATCCGGAATACGGGCTCTCGACCTACAACACCCATGCCGACGGGTCGGGGATCTGTCATGCCTCGCCGCGGCGCCCGATGCTGCCGCTGCGCCCCGGCTTTCCGCACCTGAACGATCCCGACGGCTCGGGCCTGCGCCATTTCTGCGCCGATACCCACCTGATCGCCTGGCTGGAGGCGCAGGGCATCGCCTATGACATCGTCACCGATCACGAGCTGGACGCGGAAGGCCCCGACCTGATCGCGCGCTATCGCACGCTCATGACCTGCTCGCACCCCGAGTACCACACCGGCAACACGCTGGATGCGCTGCAGGCCTACCGCAATGGCGGCGGCAGGCTGTGCTATCCGGGCGGCAACGGCTTCTATTGGCGCGTGGCCCGCCACCCCGAGGTACCGCATGTGATCGAGATCCGCCGTGGCGAGGGGGGCATCCGCGCCTGGGCCTCCGAGCCGGGCGAGTACTACAACGCCTTCGACGGTGCCTATGGCGGGCTCTGGCGTCGGCAGGGGCGCCCGCCGCAGGCGCTGGCCGGCGTCGGCTTCTCGGCCCAGGGCCAGTTCGAGGGCTCGTACTACCGCCTCATGCCGTCGGCCCGCGGTGTCCGCGCAGCCTGGGTGTTCGAGGGGGTCGAGGGCGAGATTCTGGGCGATTTCGGCCTGTCGGGCGGCGGCGCGGCGGGCTATGAGCTGGACCGCGCCGACACCGACCTGGGCACGCCGGATCACGCCCTGATCCTCGCCCGGTCCGAGGGGCATTCCGAGCGCTTCGTCCTGGTGCCCGAGGAGCAGCTGACCCACCTGAAGACCGTATCGGGCGAGCCGCAGCAGGACCTGATCCGCGCCGAGATCGTGTTCGTCGAGACGCCGGCGGGCGGGGCGGTGTTCTCGACCGGCTCGATCACCTTCTGCGGCAGCCTTCCGGTCGCGGGCTTCGACAACCCGGTCTCGACCATGCTCGCCAACGTCGTGCGCCGCTTCCTGGACCCGGCGCCGTTCGAGATGCCGTGACTAGGCGGCGATGGCCGGCCGGTGCTCGGCGCTGAACGCCCGCGCGCGTTCGACGCCGCGCGCGGCGCGCAGAACAAGCGCTTCCTCATACGGGCGGCCGACGAGCTGCAGCGCGATCGGCAGGCCTCTGGCGCTGAGCGCGGCGGGCAGCACGACGGCAGGCAGGCCCAGATAGTTGAACGGGCGCGTGCCCTGTCCGATCAGGCGCGTCCGCGCGCGGTAGGCGGCGGGGTCGTCGTCCTCGATGAGCGGCGGGTCGAACGGCCACACCGGCGTGGCGATCACGTCGACCTCGGCGAACGGGCCGGCAAGGGCGGCGCGGAGCAGCGGTGCGCGGCCATGGGCGGCGGCGAGATAGGCGGTGCTCGGCAGGAACAGGCCCGACAGGATCCTGACCAGCGTCTCGTTGCCGTAGTCGCCCGCCCGGGTCGCGAGCCAGGCGCGATGCTGCGCAGCGGCCTCTGCATTGATCATCGCGACGTTGAGCAGGTTGGCCGTCTCGATCCCCGGCAACGAGACCCGCTTGGTCGTCGCGCCCTCGGCGCTCATCAGGGTGAGGGCATCGGCAAAGGCGCGGGCGACCTCCTCATCGACACCGTCGAGGAAGGGCTGTTCGGCGATACCGACGCGCAAGCCCCTGAGCCCATCCTCGATCCCGGCCATCAGATCGACGGGCGGGCGGTCGACCGATTGCGGGTCGCCGGGGTCATGACCCGCCATCGCTTGAACCATCAGAGCCGCATCACGCACGGTCGCGGCAAGCGGCCCGGCGGTGTCGAGCGCGCCTGAGAGCGGCCAGATGCCCGTGCGCCCGATCAGCCCCGCCGTCGGCTTGATGCCCACGACACCGCAGGCGGCAGCGGGCAGCCGGATCGACCCGCCGGTGTCGGAGCCGAGCGCCCCCGGCACCGCGCCCGCGGCCACCGCCGCCCCCGATCCCGAGGACGAGCCGCCGGTGACGCGCGCCGTGTCCCAAGGGTTCCGCACTGGGCCGGTATGGGCGTTGCGCCCGTCCGGGCCGAGCGCGAATTCCACGGTGTTCAGCCGGCCGAGATCGACGGCCCCGGCCCGGTCCAGGGCGGTGATCGCCGTCGCCGTGGTCGTGGCGCGATTGCCGCGAAGGATCGCGCTGCCGGCCTCCAACAGCCAGCCCGCGCGGGCATAGAGGTCCTTATGCGCCAGCGGGATACCGAGAAGCGGTGGCGCGGTCTCTCCATCGCGGCGGCAGATGGCGAGGCGCGCATCGGCGGCGCGTGCCTGGTCGAGCGCCGCCTCCGGCTCCAGCCGGGCCACGGCGTTCAACGTCTCGCCGGCGCGCCTGAGCGCCGCGAGGCAGTGCTCGGTCAGCTCGACGGCCGAGACCGCGCCCCGTGCCAGATCGCGCGCCATCGTCTCGATGCTTGCCACGGCGGCGCCACCGGCTGGTGTGGGAGAGGCTGGCGCGGGAGAAGCCGGCGTGGAGGGCTCAGCGGTCGGCGACGCGGTTGCCCCCGCCTCCGCGCGGAGCAGGGCCTGGAATGCAGCGAGGTCGATGCCGGCCGTGGGGTCGGAGGCGAGGGCGCCGATCTGGCGGGCCATCTCCTCGGCGCTGGCCTTGGCCACAGCGACATCCGCCGCCGCGACGCCCTGTTCGGTGAGGACGGCCGTCCAACCCGCCGCATCGCTCATTGGCTGAGCGCGACCCTGTCCGGCATGTCATCCAGCTCGGGGATCTGCCAGTCGCGGCCGGGGATCGAGGCGAGGAGCTCGCGGGTATAGGCGTGCTGCGGGTCGGCAAAGACGCCCGCCACCGCGCCATGCTCGACGATCCGGCCCTTCGACATCACCACGATCGTGTCGCAAACCTGGGCCGCGACGCGCAGGTCATGGGTGATGAACACGATCGAGAGGCCCAGCCGGTCGCGGATCTCGGTCAGAAGATCCAGCACCTGCGCCTGGACCGAGACATCGAGGGCCGAGACCGGCTCGTCGGCCACCAGCACCTCAGGCTCCATGGCCAGCGCGCGGGCGAGGCCGATGCGCTGGCGCTGCCCGCCCGAGAACTCGTGCGGAAACCGCTCCGCCGCCTCGGGCTTCAGGCCGACGAGGCCCAGCAGTTCCTGCGTCCGCGCGCGCGCCTTGGCCGCGGTCTTGCCCTGGGTGATGGGCCCCTCGGCGATGATGCTGCCGACCTTGCGCCGCGGATTGAGCGAGGCGTAGGGATCCTGAAACACCATCTGGATCTTGTTGCGATGCGTGAGCAACTGGCGGCGCGACAGCGGTGCCAGGTCGATGCCGTCAAGGTCGATGGTGCCGGCATCGGGGGCCAGCAGGCGCACCAGCATCTTGGCGACGGTGGACTTGCCGCTGCCGCTCTCGCCCACGACCCCGATGGTCTCGCCGCGCTTCAGCTGGAAGTCGACGTCCTTCGCCGCGGCGACCATGCGGCCTTTGCCGAACATCGCTTTCGAGCGGTAGGTCTTCTCGAGCCCCGCCACGGTCAACACGGTACGATTGGTGCTGGGGCTTCGGGCCGGCGGCACCAGGCTCGGGATCGCGCGGATCAGCGCGCGGGTCTAGGGCTCCTGCGGGCGCGACAGGATCTCGTCGGCGGGACCGGCCTCGACCGTCCGGCCGTGCTGCATCACCACGATCTTGTGCGCGATCTCGGCGACCACGCCGAAGTCGTGGGTGATGAACATGACACCGGTGCCGTGCATCTCCTGCAGATCGCGGATCAGCTTGAGGATCTGCGCCTGCGTGGTGACGTCGAGCGCAGTCGTCGGCTCGTCGGCCACCAGCACCTTCGGGTCCATGATCAGCGCCATGGCGATCATCGCGCGCTGACGCTGGCCGCCCGACAGCTCGTGCGGGTACGAGGCGACGATGCGCGGCGGGTCCGGCAGATGCACCTCTCGCAACAGCGCCAGCACCCGGTCGCGCCGCTCGGCTGCGGTGAGGTCG
>JBCCSW010000338.1:0-4569 GCA_039199465.1 Pseudomonadota bacterium | reverse complement strand
CGAAGGCGACCGCCACAGGCGCGACCGGATGACTGGCCGCGGCGTGACCGCGTGCGGGCAGCGGCAGCGAGAAGACGTCACGCCCCGTCCCATCCAGCCCGTGCAGGCGATAGCTGCCATCGGCGTGGCGCGCAGCGGCAAGGTAATGCGGCATGCCTGCATCCGCCCAGGTCAGCGCGGGCGCCAGGCCCACCGCCGCCCCGCCGATCAGCACCGTTCGCCGTGTCGCCATGAGGTCCCCTCGCGCTCGGCGCTCAGTCTCCATCGAGCGAGTTGAAGCCCGCCGCGATGCCGAGCGCGCCGCCCAGATCGACCGAGACGACCTGGCGCACGCCGTTCACCCGGACCTGCAGCGCCTCGACCGGCAGCCGTGTCGCAGGCGTCGCGACGCCCGCGAAGACCGGGTCATCCAGATCCTTGGCGTCGGCGATCGCGGCATCGAAGACGCTTCCCACTTCGGCCGAGACCTCGTCGGGCGCGAGCGCGGCGATGATGGCGGCCAGTTCCTGCAAGGCCTCCAGCGACAGCACCACGTTGCGCAGCGACCGGCCCGAGCGCCGCGCCTCGGCCCGGTTCGGCCGGGGCCGGTCGAAAGTGCCGAGCGGGCGGCCGAGCCGAAGCTCCGCCGTGGTCTGCAGCCCGGTCGAGAGCGCGGTGAACAGATCGCGCTGCGCCTCGCCGACAGTCAGATACCGGTCGTTTCCGGCCCCGCCCGCGCTGGTCACCGTGGTCGCATAGCCCTCGCGCCAGGCCTGCTCCAGCGTGGCAGCAGTGGCCGCGATATCGGCCGCAACGGCGCCGATCAGGCGATCGCGATAGGCCGGCTCGCCAGGCAGCGCGTCGTCGTAGAGCAGCCGCTCCATGGCGAAGAAGCCGCGGGCTGCAACCGACTGCTTGGCGAAGGTCTCGGGCTCCAGCAGCGCGTCATCCGCAGCTCTCAACATGCGCGACAGCGTCTTCGGCGTCGCCCCGCGTGTGTCGGGCCAGAAGGCGAGCGAGAAGGCGCGCTCGTCCTCCTCGGCCGGGCCGAAGCGCAGGTGATCGACGCCTATCCAGGCATCGAAAGCGTCGTGATACGCGGCGCGCACGGCCTCGTCGGTCGGCGCGCAGCTTTCGCCGCAGGCCGCCGCCAGTGCCTCCGTCGCCGTCTTCAGCCGCTCATAGCCGGGCAGGACATGGGTCTCCACCGCGCGATCGAGCACCGCATCGGCGCGCGCGGGCAGAGCGGTGAGCGCCGCGGCGACGATGAGCGCGACCGACAGGAGCGGGGCTGCGAGGACATTCAGATTGGGAGGCATCAGAGGCTCTCGAGAAAGCGGATGAGGGCGGCGCGATCAGGCGGCGGCATCGACACGACGCGGTCGCGCGCCGCCTGGGCCTCGCCGCCGTGCCATAAGACAGCCTCCAGCAGGCTGCGGGCGCGACCGTCATGCAGGAACTGGGTGTGCCCGCTGACCTGCTCGGTCAGCCCGATACCCCAGAGAGGCGGCGTCCGCCATTCCCGGCCGTCCGCGCGCCCCTCGGGCCGACCATCGGCAAGGCCTGGGCCCATATCATGCAGCAGCAGATCGCTGTAGGGCCAGATCAGCTGGAAGGAATGCTCGTCGCGGTCCTGCAGGCGGTGGGTCACGAAGCTCGGCCTGTGGCAGGCGGCACAGCCGGCCTGGTGAAAGATCTGCTTGCCGCGCAGTACCTCGCCGTCGTCCATCGCGCGGCGTGCCGGCACGGCGAGGTTGCTCACATAGAAGGTCGTAACGTCCAGCGCCGTATCGCTGACCTCGACCGGGTCGCCGCCATGGCGTGCGATCCGACAGGCGCGCTGGCGGCCCGTGCACTCGCCGTGGTTGTCGGGGAACAGCGTGGTCGACAGGCCCATGTCGCCGCTGAAGGCGCCGGCGGCTTGCTCGCGGATCGTCGGCACGCTGGCCTTGTGGCCGAAGCGGCCCAGCATCGGGCGATCATACTCGACCGACCAGACTATGTTGGCCCGGCCCGAGACGCCGTCGCCGTCGGCGTCCTCGGGATCGGCGCCGGCGAGGATGTCCTCGACCGGGATCGCCTCCAGCAGGCCGAGGCCGATGAGCTGCGGCGCAACCCGGGGGGAGAGCATCGCCGCGTCGCCGAGCGGGCCATAGGCGAGGTCCTCGGCGCTCCAGATCGGCCGGCGAAGGCGCGCCGTCTCGCCGCCCGAGAGCGCGATCTCCTCTTCCTCCCAAGTGACCGCGATCCGCGCCTCGGCCGGCACGCCGGCCAGCGAGAAGTCTTGGATCTGGCTGCCATAGACGGGATGCGGCCGATGTGGCGGGCTGCCCGGGATCCTGGGCGTGTGGTCGCTGGGGACCGAGACGCGCATCAGCATCGACACCGCGTTGTCGTGGGGGCCGATCGGCGGGTGGCCGCGGCCGTCCTGCAGATGGCACTGCATGCAGGAGCGCGCGTTATAGAGCGGTCCGAGCCCGTCCGAGGCACGCGTCGAGGCCGGCGCCGATACCCAGAGCTTCTTGAACAGGCCGCGGCCGACGCGGAAGTCGAGCTCGTCCTCGAACGGGATGTTGGCCGAGATCTCGCTGAAAGGGCGTCGCGCCTGGTAGCGGAAGACCGTGGCCGCGCCGCCCGAGCGATCCTCGAAGGGCTGGGGCGCGTCGAACTGGTCGGGCATCGCGGTCACGCCGGCGATGCGCGCCGTCTCCGCCGCCGTGCGCGGCACGATATTTAGGTGGTGATCTGCCAGCTCGAAATCCGGTTCAGCAGGCTCGATCCGGATTGACGCTGCCGTTGCGCAGGCCGCCACCGCAAGCAGTACCCAGTGCCATTGCACTTTCGTTTGTGCCTGCATGGAACGCTGGACCTCGGCCTGTGGCATGGCTATATCCTACCCACACGCTCGGGAATAGAACGATGCTGCACCTCGCCGCAAGCCGTGACCTCATTGATGTGCTGCCCAGCAAGCATGTGGTCGGCGACAATCAGGGCCCGCTGACGGAGCCGGCAGATGTGCTGCTGCTGGGTAAGCTGCGTGAGCAGGCGATCGACGCCCAACTCGCACCGCGCGTGGAGCCGTTTCATTTCTGCGCCGTGATCGAGGCCTCGCCCGACCGTGCGGCCGGCGCCTATCTCGCCGGATTGCTGCATGTGCTGCCAAAAGCGATCGATAGGCCGCTGCTGATCCGCCGGCCCGGTGCCATCCTGCCAAGCTTTGACGAGGCGTGGATCCTGGGCATGGTCTCGGCCATGCGGCGCGACGATGCCGCCTCACTGCGCTTTGCCATCGCCTCACGCGTTGAACGGCCGTTCCGCCGGCCGCTGGCATTCATCATCCGTGGGCTGGCCGATCGGCTTGACGAAATCGCCGAGTGAGCGACCTGTTCGGCGGGCGTTGGCGCGCTGACCTGTCCGATTGTCCGAGCCGCGTCCGAGCCCAGAACGCCATCGGGAGCGGAAGTCGAGATGCAGAATACGGCAACCCAGCTTGAGCAGAGCGCCATCGACGCCGTGGTCGAGGGCCTGACCCAGGGCCTTTCCGAGACCGTCGTGACGACGATGAAGGCGCAGAACTACCACTGGAACGTGACGGGCATGGCCTTCGGCCCGCTGCACGCGCTGTTCCAGAAGATCTACGAGGATCATTTCGAGGGGCAGGACGACCTGGCCGAGCGGATCAAGGCGCTCGACGGTCACGCCCTCGGCACCCTCGCCGGCCATCTTGCCCGCGCGAAGGTCAACGAGTGTGAGGGCCGCATCGAGGCCAAGGCGATGATCGAGAACTTGCAACGCGATCAGCAGACGCTCGCCGGCACGATGTATGCGCTGGGTGAGATCGCGACCAAGCATGGCGACACGCTGACCGAGGATCTGGCGATCGAGCGCGGCCGGACGCACGAGAAGTTCGCGTGGATGCTGGGTGCCCATCTGCAGGGCTGAACACCTTCTCGAACCGTCGATACGAAAGAGCGCCTAGGAACGAAAAGGCCGGGCCCGCATCCCTGCGGCCCGGCCTGAGCTTCTGATCCTCGCGCCGCAGACGCTAGCGCCGACGGCGGCGGCGGGCGATCACTGGAAGACCGCCGACGGATTGTCGAGGCTGTCCGAGCCTTCGAAGGCGATCTGTTCCAGGTCGAGTGCGGTCACGGCACGCTCGATCTCGCGGGTCTGGGCCACCAGCGCGTCGACCGCGGTATCGATGAGCTGTCCGCCGGCCTCGTTGGCCGGATCCAACATCATGTCGTAGGCCATGCCGGCTTCGGCTGCGAGCTTGATCGCGCCGAGCGCCTGCACCGACTCGTGCAGCGCCAGGCTCAGCCGTGCATCGACCTCGGGTGCGGCGGCAGCGACCAGTTCCTGCAGCGACGGACCCTCGACCACCGAGCCGTCGATGCGGACATAGCGGCCCTGATACACGTTCCGGATCCCCAGACCGTCATAGTAGTGGCTGTTATGGGTGTTGTCGGCGAAGCAGTCGTGCTCCTCCTCCGGATCGTTCAGCATGAGGCCGAGCTTCATGCGCTCGCCCGCCTGCTCGCCATAGGAAAGCGAACCCATGCCGGTCAGGATCGTGGAGATGCCGCCGCT
>JBCCSW010000337.1:0-4578 GCA_039199465.1 Pseudomonadota bacterium | reverse complement strand
TGGCCGTCGGCGCGCCCGGCAGCGAGCTGCCGGAGGGCGTGAGCATCGCCGACCGCCCGCCGACGGCCCGCGCCGGGGCGAGCCCGGTGGTGCTGGCCGCGCGCGGTCAGACCGACCCGCTGCTGGCGGTCCTCTCGGGGGCGGGGCGCGCCGATACGATCGAGCTTGGCGCGCTGATCGAGCAGATGACGGCGGGCGACGGCGTCAGCGCCTCGGCCCTGCCGCCCGCGCCGGTCTTCCTGCGCCGGCCCGCCCCGGCCGAGGCCGAGGTCGAGCCCGAGGCGCCGATCATCGTCGCGCCGGTGGTCGGCGAGGCAGGGGACGGCGCCGCGACCGATGCCGAGGATATCGAGACGCTCCAGCTCCTCGAAAACTCCATCTCGCGGTCGGCCAAGCGGCGGCTGCAGGTCGGATTGCAGGAACGCGGGCACTATGCGGGGTTCATCGACGGCATTTTCGGCGGCCAGACCCGCGCTGCCATCGAGGCCTTCCAGGCCCAGCGCGGCGAACCGGTGACCGGCTATCTGACGACGGAGCAGATCGGGGCGCTGCAGTGAGTTCGTGACGCCCGGTGGCTCGCTGCCTGCCTGCTTGGCTGCCTGCTGGGCTGCCTGTTGGGCTGGGCGATCGGGCGTTGTCTTGATGTCGGCCACCGGGGCCGCGCCGATCCTGGTCCGTCGCGGGGCCTCCCAGTCTCGACGCGGCGAGGCGGACGGGTTCTGCGCGAGCGGTTTTGGTATTGACGACCCTCTCAGCGCTCAGGCTTGGCCAAGCTTTGCCTGCCCTTAGGATCATGGGATGGCGATGAGGGGGTGACGTTGGTCGGGGCCCCGGCGGGGGCGCCCGAAGGGCCTGCTGCGGGATCGTCCCACCCCGTCACGCGGCATGGTCGTTTTGTGCTCGGCGATGGGTCCGGCGCCCGGGTGCCAGCCCCGCAGGGCCTGCTTTGCCGCCCCCGGAGCCGGCCCCCGGTGCCGGCCCCCGGTGCCGGCCCCCGGTGCCGGCCGAGAATTCGTTTCACATTGCTGCTGTCGCCCGTCTAGTCTGTGGGACGCGTTTGCAAGAGGCGGACGAAAGATCCGCCCATGGACGTCACAAGGGAGGAGATTTCGATGCTCGACACGACGCCCGAAGGCCGTGCCGGTACGGTGCTGACGACGCTTGGCGATGCGCTTGCGGCGGGGGATATCGACACCGCCATGGGCCTGTTCGCCGATGACAGCTATTGGCGCGATCTTGTCAGTTTCACGTGGAATATCAAGACGGTAGAGGGCAAGCCTCAGATCCGCGACATGCTGGTCGCGCAGCTCGATGCGGTGCGTCCCACGGCCTGGTCGCTGGACGACGCCGAAGCCGTGACCGAGGACGGCGGTATCACCACCGCCTGGTTCCGGTTCGAGACAGCGGTCGCGCGCGGCTATGGCCTGATGCGGCTGAAGGACGGGAAGATCTGGACGCTGCTGACGACCATGGCCGAGCTGAAGGGTCATGAGGAGCCGAAGGGCGGTGAGCGGCCGCTCGGCGCCAAGCATGGCGCGGGCAAGCATCGGCCGACCTGGCTGGAGGAGCGGCAGGCCGAGGACAAGACGCTCGGCTACGAGACACAGCCCTATACGGTGATCGTCGGTGGCGGGCAGGGTGGCATCGCGCTGGGTGCACGGCTGCGTCAGTTGGGCGTGCCGACAATAATCCTGGAGAAAAACGACCGGCCTGGGGATAGCTGGCGCAATCGCTACAAGTCGCTCTGTCTGCATGATCCGGTCTGGTACGATCACCTGCCCTATATTCCCTTTCCCGAGAATTGGCCGGTCTTTAGTCCGAAGGACAAAATCGGCGATTGGCTCGAGATGTATACGCGTGTCATGGAGCTGAATTACTGGACCCGCAGCACGGCCAAAGCGGCCCGTTGGGATGAGGCGGCGAAGGAATGGGTCGTCACCGTCGATCGTGACGGCGAGGAGGTGACGCTGCGGCCCAAGCAGCTGGTGATGGCGACCGGCATGTCGGGCAAGGCGAACATCCCCGATTTCCCCGGCATGGACCGGTTCAGGGGCGATCAGCACCATTCCTCGCAGCATCCGGGGCCGGACGCCTACAGGGGCAAGAAGGCGCTGGTGATCGGGTCCAACAACTCGGCCCACGATATCGCGGCGGCGCTGTGGGAGAACGACGTCGAGGTGACGATGGTGCAGCGGTCGAGCACGCATATCGTGCGCTCCGAGCCGCTGATGGAGCACGGTCTCGGCGCGCTCTACTCGGAGCAGGCGGTGGCGAACGGGATCGACCATCACAAGGCCGACCTGATCTTCGCCTCGATCCCCTACGCCATCCTCGCCGAGTTCCAGAAGCCGATCTACGCCACGATCCGCGAAGAGGATGCGGCCTTCTATCAAGGGCTTGAAAAAGCTGGCTTCTGGCTGGATTGGGGTGCCGACGACAGCGGACTTTTCATGAAGTATCTGCGCCGCGGCTCGGGCTATTACATCGATATCGGGGCGAGCCAGCTGATCATCGACGGCGAGATCAAGCTGAAGCGCGGCCAGGTGGTCGAGGTGACCGAGACCGGCGTGACGCTGGATACCGGCGAGACGCTGCCGGCCGATCTGATCGTCTATGCCACCGGCTACGGCTCGATGAACGGCTGGGTGGCGGACCTGATCGACCGGGAGACGGCGGACAGGGTGGGCAAGGTCTGGGGGCTCGGTTCGGACACGCCCAAGGATCCGGGGCCCTGGGAGGGCGAGCAGCGCAATATGTGGAAGCCGACGCAGGTCGAGGCGCTGTGGTTTCACGGCGGCAATCTGCACCAGTCGCGGCACTACTCGCAGTTTCTCTCGCTGCAGATCAAGGCGCGGATGGAGGGGATCGCGACCCCGGTCTATGGCCTGCAGGACGTCCACCATACCGGTTGAGCGTTGGCGCGCAGGCGGTGCATCTGGCGCGGCTGCCGTCGCTGCGGGTCGCGCCAGATCCCTCCAGATGCGGTGGAGCGGACGCAAGACACTATGGAGCGCCATTTGGTCGGTCCGTAGGGCATTGGCGCGGGATGAGAATTCGTGGCGTCAAGATTGGGTGTTGCGCGCCTTTGGGCGGCTTATGCTGCGATTTCAGTGCCTTCTTGAGCATGCCCGGACGTGATCCGGGCATGCGGTCTTTTGGGCGTCTGACGCGCCATGGCGCGGCCTGCGGCGAGGGGCGAGGCCGGGGGGCCGCGGTCCCGCCACCCGCTTAAGCGACCGCTGAGATCTTGGCCTCGGCCAGCATCGCGGCGACGGTCTCGCCCATGGCCGAGGGCGTGGGCGCCACGCGGATGCCGCAGGCGGCCATGATCTCCACCTTTTCCTGCGCGCTTTCGCCGAAGGCCGAGATGATGGCGCCGGCATGGCCCATGGTCCGGCCCTTGGGCGCGGAGAGGCCGGCGACATAGGCGGTGATCGGCTTCGTCATGGCGTCACGGGCCCAGCGGGCGGCCTCGGCCTCCTGCGGGCCGCCGATCTCGCCGATCATCATCACGGCATCGGTCTCGGAATCGGCCTCGAACAGCGCCAGGATGTCCTTGAAGGAGGAGCCGTTGATCGGGTCGCCGCCGATGCCGACCGAGGTCGAGACGCCGATGCCGAGCGCCTGCATCTGGCTCGCCACCTC
Organism: Pseudomonadota bacterium; assembly: GCA_039199465.1. GTDB lineage: Bacteria > Pseudomonadota > Alphaproteobacteria > Rhodobacterales > Rhodobacteraceae > Thermohalobaculum. The sequence goes on along the minus strand of JBCCSW010000337.1, from coordinate 933 downwards.
GTAGCCCAGCGTGCCCGAGCGCGAGACGATGCCGACGCGGCCCGGGCGGTAGATGTGCGTCGGCATGATGCCCATGAACCCCTGGCCCGGGCTGATGATGCCGGCGCAGTTCGGGCCGATCAGGCGCGTGCGCCGCTCGGCCGGATAGCGGCGGAGGAAGCGCTTCACCTCCATCATGTCCTGCGCGGGGATGCCGTCGGTGATGCAGACGACGAGGCGGATGCCGGCATCGGCGGCCTCCATAATCGCATCGGCCGCAAAGGGTGGCGGCACGAAGACGAGGCTGGCCTCGGCGCCGGTCTGATAGACCGCCTGGCGCACGGTGTCGAATTGCGGGCGGTCGCAGACCGTGGTGCCGCCCTTGCCCGGCGTGACGCCGCCGACGACGTTGGTGCCGTGGGCGATCATGTCCTCGGCATGGAAGCGGCCGAGCCGGCCGGACATGCCCTGCACGATGACGCGGGTGGTGCTGTCGATCAGGATGGCCATGGCTCAGGCTCCCATCATAGCGGCGCTGGTGGAGGGCGTGGACGGCAGGGCCGCAACCGCCTTCTCGGCCGCGTCGGCGAGGCTGGTGGCGGTGATGATCGGCAGGCCCGAGGCGGCGATGATCGCGCGCCCGGCCTCGACATTGGTGCCAGCGAGGCGGACCACGACGGGCAGCTTGAGATCAAGCGTCTCGAAGGCCTTGACGACGCCCTCGGCGATCCAGTCGCAGCGGTTGATGCCGGCGAAGATATTGACCAGGACGACCTCGACCTTGGGGTCCAAGAGGACGGCCTTGAAGGCGGTCAGCACGCGTTCCGGGCTGGCGCCGCCGCCGATGTCGAGGAAGTTGGCGGGCTCGCCGCCGGCCAGCGTGATCATGTCGAGCGTGGCCATGGCGAGACCGGCGCCGTTGATCATGCAGCCGATCGTGCCCTCGAGGCCCAC
>JBCCSW010000336.1:0-4593 GCA_039199465.1 Pseudomonadota bacterium | reverse complement strand
AGACGGTGCCGTTGGAGTAGGTCATGACGCCAAACCCGTGCTGGCGGCCGCGGATGAAGTTGCTGGAGTACTGATCACCGTTCGGGTAGGTCGCGATCCCCTCGCCGTGGATCTCGCCCTCGAGCCAGCCGCCGTCATAGACGAAGCCGTCGGCGAGGATCAGCTTGCCCTCTCCCTCGCGCCGGCCGGCGACGAACCCACCGTCATAGATCGCGCCGTCGGGATAGGTCAGCTTGCCGGTGCCCGCCTGCACGCCCTCGGTCCACATGCCGGCATAGATGTGCCCGTCGGGATAGGTCATCGTGCCTTCACCGTGATGGCGGGCGTTCAGGAAGTTGCCCTCATAGACCGAGCCGTTGGCATAGCGCGCGATGCCGGCGCCGGTGATCACGCCCTGATCCCATTGACCGGTATAGCTGCCGCCGTCGGCGTAGATGATCGTGCCCTGGCCGTCGGGCGTGCCGGCAACGAAGGCGCCCTCGTAGCGCGAGCCGTTGGGGTAGGAGGCGACGCCCTCACCCTCGATCCGGCCTTCGACCCAGGCGCCCTCGTAGGTGTAGCCGTCGGTCCCGATGAACTTGCCGACGCCGTGGCGGTCGCCGTTCAGGAAGGCGCCCTCATAGCGGTCGCCCGAGGCGTAGATCGCGACGCCCTGGCCCTGGCGCTTGCCCTCCACGAACTGGCCCGAATAGCGGTCGCTATTGGCATAGGCGGCCTCGCCTTCGCCCGTGATCTGGCCGTTCTGCCACTGACCTTCATAGACGAAACCGTCGGGCAGGGTGATCTTGCCCTGGCCGTCGCGCACGCCCTCGACGAAGGTGCCGGTATAGACCGCGCCGTCGGGATAGGTGACCGTTCCCGTGCCATGCTGCGCGCCGGCCTGCCAATCGCCCTCGTAGCGATAGCCGTTGTCGCGGGTCATGACGCCGAAGCCGTGATGGGCGCTGTCCTTGAAGCCGCCCTCGTAGACCATGCCGTTACCGTAGTCGGCCTTGCCCTCGCCCTCGATCACCCCGTTGGCCCAGGCGCCGGTATAGGTGCCGCCGTTCTGGTAGGTGATCGTGCCGAGGCCGTGCGGCACGTCGTTCAGGAAATCGCCTTCATAGATCGAGCCGTTGGTGAACTTGGCGATGCCCTTGCCCTGGCGCTTACCCTCGAACCACTGGCCGGAATACTCATAGCCGTCGGGCGCAATATAGGTGCCCTGGCCGTGCTGCTTGCCGTCCTTGAATTCGCCCTGGTAGGTGGCGCCGCTGTCGTATTCCTTGGTCGCGACCGCGCTACCGCTTTGCGCCATCGCTGCGCTGGCCGCGAGGACCGTTGCGACTCCCGTGCCGAGGCTGAAGATCACCGTCGCCGCCGTAAAGCTTCGCATCCGCCCGTTTCCCCAACTGTTCACCTAGGCTCTTCACGTAGGCCGCACGCAGGCCATTCCCGCGTGTTGGTATCCCTAGACTATTTGGCAGCATGATGGCCGACAACGGGACATTTACGCGGCCATGCTGACGCATCACGGGATTGACGCACTGGCCATTTCCGGCCGCTCGGCTTACCTGAACGCCACCGCGGGAGTGTGCAATGAATATCGAGCGAACGCCATCCGAGAGCGAGAGCGCGGCAGAGGCGCGTCGGCCGGGTCGGCTTCGTGTCCTGATCGCCCAGGCCAACCCCGTGGCCGGCGATGTCGAGGGCAATACCGAGCGTGCCCGCACCGCTTGGGAGGCCGGTCGCGATCTCGGCGTCGACCTCGTCATGCTGCCCGAGATGTTCCTGTCGGGATATCAGGTGCTGGATCTGAGCGTCCGCCCCGCCTTTCTGCGGGACTGTCGCCGAGCCATTCAGACGCTGGCGCAGGCCTGCGGCGACGGTCCGGCGCTCGCCGTCGGCACGCCGCTGAAGCGCGAGGACGGCGTCTACAACGGGTATGTCGTGGTCGAGCGCGGCGCCGTGCGCGCCGAATGCCTGAAGCACCACCGCCCCAACTACGGCGTGTTCGACGAGAAACGGCTGTACCAAGAAGGCCCTGCGCCAGGTCCGATCGAGATCGGCGGCTGTCGCGTCGGCTTCCCGATTTGCGAGGATATCTGGTTCGAGGACGTCTGCGAGGGCCTGGCCGAGGCCGGCGCCGAACTGCTGCTGAGCCCCAACGGCTCACCATTCGAGCGGGGCAAGATGGATATCCGTCTGTCCCACGCCGTCGCCCGCTCGGTCGAGACGGGGCTGCCGATCCTCTATCTCAACCTGGTGGGCGGGCAGGACGACCAGGTGTTCGACGGCGGCAGCTTCGCCATCAACCCGCCGGGCGATTTGGCGCTGCAACTGCCCTTCTTCGACGAGGCCGACCGGCTGGTCGAGATCGTCGAGACCGTGAGCGGCTGGCGCATCGCAGCGGGCGAGGTCGCGCCGGCGCCTGAAGCCGCGGCCCTCGACTATCGCGCCATGGTGACCGCGACGCGCGATTACGTGGCGAAATCGGGCTTCTCGCGTGTCCTTCTCGGCCTCTCCGGCGGGATCGACAGCGCCCTGGTCGCTGCCATCGCCGCCGATGCGTTGGGGCCCGAGAATGTCCGCGGGGTCATGCTGCCCTCGCGCTATACTTCCGAGCACAGCCTGGAGGACGCGGCCGGCGTTGCCGCGGCACTCGGCATCAGGCTCGACACGCTGCCGATCGGGCCGGCGGTCGCGACCCTGACCGACAGCCTGGCGCCGCATTTCGACGGGCTCGCCGCCGACGTGACCGAGGAGAACCTGCAATCGCGCCTGCGCGGCACCTTCCTGATGGCGCTCAGCAACAAGTTCGGCGAGCTGCTGCTGACGACCGGGAACAAATCCGAGGTCGCGGTCGGGTATGCGACGCTCTATGGTGACATGAACGGCGCCTACAACCCGATCAAGGATCTCTACAAGACCCGGGTTTTCGCCGCCGCCCGCTGGCGCAACCAGGTGCATGCGCCTTGGATGAAGGCGCCGGCCGGGCGCGTGATCCCCGAGCGGATCATCAGCAAGCCGCCCTCGGCCGAGCTGCGCGAAGACCAGAGAGACGAGGACAGCCTGCCGCCCTACGACCGGCTCGATGCCATTCTGGAGGGACTGGTCGAGCGCGAGGTCTCGATCGATGTGCTGATCGGCGAGGGGCACGACCCGGCCGAGGTGCAGAAGGTCCAGCACCTCCTCTACATCTCGGAATACAAGCGCTTCCAGTCCGCGCCGGGCACGAAGCTCACCAAGAAGGCGTTCTGGCTGGACCGCCGCTATCCCATCGTCAACCGCTGGCGCGACCGATCCGGGCGCGAAACAGGTCACGGCGCCGCGTAATCTGAATACCGTCCGGTTTATTTCCCTCTCACTGTTCGATTAAGAGTTGGTCACGGGCAGTGAAGAGCGCCGGAAAGGCGACACGGAGAGGGCATGAACGACGGCGGGCGCATCAGCTTTCCGGCATCGCGGCGCAAGGCATTGGTCCTGCTGGTGCTGGCGGTGTTCGTGGTCCTGGCGTTCTTCGGGGTCGACTGGTTTCGCTGGGCCGAAAGTTCGGTCAAATGGGGCGCCATCGTCTTCGGCATGGGCTTTGCCGCGTACTTCCTGACCTTTGCCCTGGCCCTGTTCTTCCGCAACAAGCCGGTCTTCGCGGTCGATGACGAGGCGATCGAGATGCCGATCGGCGGCATGTCGCTCATCCGCATCCCGTGGTCTGACGTGGAGAGCTATGAGATCGTCAAGAAGGGCATCAGCCTGGTGCCTGGGATCGAAAGCCAGGCCTTCGGCGTGCGCCTGCAGCCCGATGCCCGGGCGCGCGAGGATTGGAGCGAGACGGCGGTGCGCGAGTTCCGCCTGAACCGAGCATCGATGGATGTCGACGTGCTGCTGACCCACTGGTTCGCCCCGGTAGGCTTCGACGAGGTGATCGCGGCCGCGCGTCGTTTCAAGCCTGCCCTTGAACGCGCCCACGCCGCGTGAGGCGATGAGCGCGGTGAGCGACACGACAGGCGACACGACAGGCGACACGACAGGCGACGCGATCAGCGGCGCGGCGGTCGTGACCCGCTTCGCGCCGTCGCCGACGGGCCGCCTGCACCTCGGCAACGCACGTGCGGCAGTGATGAACTGGGCGCTGGCGCGCGCTGCGGGCGGGCGCTTCCTGCTGCGGCTGGACGATACCGACGCCGCGCGCTCGACCGAGGCATTCGCCGATGCGATCCGGCGTGACCTGGATTGGCTCGGCCTCCATTGGGACGCGGAGATCCGACAGTCGGACCGGCTCGACCGATACCGCGAAACCGCGGCGCGGCTGCAGCGGGACGGCCGGGTCTACGAGGCGTTCGAGACGCCCGAGGAGCTTGAGTTCCGCCGCCGTGCCCAGGCCCGGCGCGGCCTGCCGCCGGTCTATGATCGTGCCGCGCTCGCTCTCGGCGATGACGACCGCGCCCGACTGCGGGCCGAGGGGCGGGCGCCGCATCTGCGCTTCCTGCTCGAGCGTCGCGCCGAGCGGTGGGAGGACATGATCCGCGGCCCGGTCTCGGTCGACGCCGCCTCGGTTTCCGACCCGGTGCTGGTGCGGGCGGACGGTCAGGTGCTCTACACGCTCGCCTCGGT
>JBCCSW010000335.1:0-4639 GCA_039199465.1 Pseudomonadota bacterium | reverse complement strand
GCGGGCGCGACGCCGGAGCAGGAGCTGGCCTTTGCGCTGGCCACGGCCACGGCGGTGCTTGATGGCGTGCGCCCGAAGGTGCCGGCGGAGGATTTCCCGAAGCTCGTCGCCCGCATCTCCTTCTTCGTGAACGCCGGCATCCGCTTCGTGACCGAGATGTGCAAGATGCGCGCTTTCGTCGACCTATGGGACGAGATCTGTATCGCGCGCTATGGCGTTGAGGACCCGAAGCTGCGGCGCTTCCGCTATGGCGTGCAGGTCAACAGCCTGGGCCTGACCGAGCAGCAGCCCGAGAACAACGTCGTGCGCATCGTGCTCGAGATGCTGGCGGTCACGCTCAGCAAGAAGGCGCGCGCCCGCGCCGTGCAACTGCCCGCCTGGAACGAGGCCTTGGGCTTGCCGCGGCCGTGGGATCAGCAGTGGTCGCTGCGCATGCAGCAGATTCTGGCGCTGGAGACCGATCTCTTGGAATACGGCGATCTGTTCGACGGCAATCCGGCGGTCGAGGCCAAGGTCGAGGCGCTGAAGGACATGGCGCGCGACGAGCTCGCCAAGATCGACGCGATGGGCGGCGCTGTCGCGGCCATCGATTACATGAAGGGCGCGCTGGTGGAAGCGAACGGCCAGCGGCTGTCGCGCATCGAGACGGGCGAGACGACGGTCGTCGGCGTCAATCGCTATACCGAGGCCGAACCCTCGCCGCTGGCCGATGAGGAAGGCGGCATTCTGGTCGTCGACCCGGCGGTCGAGGCCGATCAGGTCGCCCGGCTGCAGGCCTGGCGGGCCGGTCGCGACGAGGGCGCGGTCGCCAAGGCGCTGGAGGCCCTGGCCGCGGCCGCGCGTGACGGTGGCAATGTCATGGCGCCCTCGATCGCTGCGGCGAAGGCTGGGGCGACGACAGGCGAATGGGGCCGGGTGATGCGCCAGGCGTTCGGCGAGTACCGCGCGCCGACGGGTGTCGGCCGCGCCGCGCCCGGCGACATCGCGGCCCTGGCACCCACGCGCGAGAGGGTCGAGGCGGTGTCGGCAAGGCTCGGCCGGCGCATCAAGTTCCTGGTCGGCAAGCCGGGTCTGGACGGCCATTCGAACGGCGCCGAGCAGATCGCGGTGCGCGCGCGCGATTGCGGCATGGAGGTGGTCTACGAGGGTATCCGACTGACGCCCCAGCAGATCGTGAACGCCGCGCTGGAGGAGAGCGTGCATGTCGTCGGCCTCAGCGTGCTGTCCGGCAGCCACATGGCGCTGATCGGCGCGGTGATGGCCGAGATGCGGGCGGCCGGCCTCGGCGACGTGCCTGTCGTCGCGGGCGGCATCATCCCCGAGGACGACGAGAAGGCGCTGCTGGCGATGGGTGTCGCCCGTGTCTACACGCCGAAGGACTTCGAGCTGAACCGCATTATGAGCGACATCGTCGAGGTCGTGGCCGAAAGCGTCAGCGAGGCGGCGTGAGACCCGAGATGCGCGCCGCGCTCGACCGAATGGCCGCGCGCGGGCGTTGGCGCCGTCGCTTTCCTGGCGTGACTCAGGGGCGGCAATTGTGACGCTCATGGTTCTGACGGGTGAGCCGCGCAGCGAGGGAAAGCTGTGCCAGGGGCGGATCCTCTCGACCCGCGCCCATCAAACCGATTAGGGAGTTATGTGCCGTTAGGTCGTCGATGCGGGCCATGAGGTACCGATCGAGGTGCCGATGCGCCGCGACCTGTCGCTCCAGCCCGGCGACACACTGTGCCTCAGCACCACCGAACGCTTCGCCAGCGGATACCGAACCCATCGGGCGCGCGCTGCAGGTCCGTGCCCCTGACCGCGCTCGCGCCCGAGTCCGGAGGCGATCGGCTCAGAGCGCCGCCAGCCAACCCTCGACCGCAGCGACAAAAGCGTCTGGCGCCTCGGCGTGGATCCAGTGGCCGGTGGGGACGGTCTGGAAGGTCGCCATGGGGAACAGCGCCTCGATTGCCGGGCGGTATGCATCGATCACATAGTCCGAGCGGACACCGTGTAGGAACAGCGTCGGTCCCTCGAAGCGCGTGGCAGCCGGCGCGTCGAAGCCAAGGATATCGTCCAGATGCGCATGCAGTGCGCCCAGGTTCGGGCGCCAGCGGGCGGCGCTGCCCTCGATCTCGAGGTTCGAGACGATGAAGCCGCGGACGCCCGGGTCGGGGATCGCCTCGGTCAGGGCGCGGTCGGCGTCGCTGCGCCGCGTGACCGTGGCAAGATCGAGCCCGCGCATCGCCGCGATGATGCCGAGATGACTGGGATGGTCGTAGGTGACCGGTGCAATATCGGCGACGATCAGCCCCGCCAAAAGATCGGGCCGGGTCAGCGCCAGCATCATCGCCGCCTTGCCGCCCATCGAATGGCCGAGCAGCACGGGCGGCCGGCTGGCAAGCTCCAGTGTCGCGGCCAGATCGGTGGCCATCGCCGCATAGGTCATCTCATCGGCATGGGGCGCTTTGCCGTGATTGCGCAGATCCAGCGTGACGACCCGGCGCTCCGCCGCCAGCCTGCGGGCGACGGTGGTGAAGTTGCGCGCCTGTCCGAACAGGCCATGCGTCATCACCAGCGGCACCGCGCCGCTGTCCTGGCCGAAGACCGTGGCGGGCAGGGCGACGGGAGCGGTCATCGGGTGCCTCGGTGAGCGGGAATGACAAGGGAGCAGGGCCAGGTCCGAGCGCCGCGCCTGAAACGAGAACGGGCGACCTGTTTCGGCCGCCCGCGTGTCCCTCGGCGTCGTCGGAAGGACGTTGTTACTTGATCTTGCCTTCCTTGAACTCGACGTGCTTGCGCGCGACCGGGTCGTACTTCCGTACGCTCATCTTTTCGGTCATCGTGCGCGAGTTCTTCTTCGTGACGTAGAAGAAGCCTGTGCCGGCCGTCGAGTTCAGGCGGATCTTTACCGTGGTCGGTTTCGCCATGTCTCGCGTCCTCGAATGATGGCCGCTAGGGCCTGTTCTCGGCGGCTGTCCCTACCGCAGCGGCCGGCGGTGTCAAGCCCTATGCTGAGGCCTCACGCTAAACCCCGCCGGTCTCTGCCGTTTCTGCCGGTCGGTCGCGTGGGCGCAGGATGATCCGGGCGACGACCAGGCCAAGGTAGAGCGCGGCGATCACGGCTGCCGACAGCATCAGGCCGTGCGGCGGCACCACCAGATCCATGGCGAGGCCCATCAACGCGGGTGCTGCCAGCGCGCCTGCGCCATAGGCGAGCGCGATGGCAGCGCTCGCCTCGACCAGGGCGCGGCCCTGGTAACGTGCGCCCAACCCGTATAGCGCGAGCGAATAGAGCGCCGCGCCGAAGCCACCCCAGACGAGCATCGCCCCACCCGTCGGCAGGAAGGCCGGGGCGGCGGCGGCCAGACCCAGCGGCGCCACGGCGCAGGCAGCCGCCGTCAGCGCGAGAAGCCGCCGCGTCTCGAACCGGTCGGCCGCCCATCCGAGCGGTAGGCTGAGCAGCATGGCGCCGAGCGAGAACAACGACAGCAGCGTCACGCCGGCCTCGACGCTGAAGCCCGCCCGCAGCGCCCAGGCCGGATGGAGCGAGAGCGCGCCGTACTCGATCACGCCGAACAGGAAGACGGCGAGCAGCAGCGTCGGGTCGCTGCGGAGATAGCGCAGCGCCGCCGTGGGGCTGGGGGCCACGCCGTCATCCTCGGGATCGGGAGCGCGGCGGGCGCCGGCGGCGAGTGGGATCAGCCCCAGCAGCGCCAGCATCGCCGCCGTCGCAAAGGGCAGCACCCCGGTCTCGCCGGTGAGCAGGATCACCATCGGCCCGGCGGAGAAGGCCGCCGTGACCACGATGCCGTAGAGCGCGATGATCCGGCCGCGCAGCGCCGCGGGTGCGCAGGCGACGATCCAGAACTCGGCCGCGACGAACAGCGCGACGGTCGCCGCGCCCCAGGTCCCGCGCAGTGCCGACCAGGCGACAAGCCCATCGACGAGCGGAACCGCCACGAGGCTGAGCGCACCGACCATCGTGGCTGCCAGGAAAAACCGGACGAGGCCGAGAAGCCTGATGGCAAGCGGCATCACCGGTGCGAGCAACACCATCGCAAACGGCGCCGCCATCGACGAGAGCCCGATGACCGTGCCGCTATACCCCGCGCGCTCCAGCAGCAGGCCGAACAGCGGCATGCTCATGGATAGCGACAGGGCAAAGCACGAGATCGCGGCGATCGGCGCGATCTGGTCCGCCAGGCCATAGGACGGTCGCTTGGCGAGGGCAGGTGCGGGCTCGCTGGCGCCGGCTGCCATGGTCAAAGCGCGACGAGGCGCGTTTCTGAGCCGTCATGGGCGAGGAAGGGCACCGCACGCGGTCGCTCGGGCGTGTCGAGGCGGGCTGCGATTTCGGCCAGGACAAGTCGCGTGACGAAGGGCAGGTCCTGTTCCTCGGCCTCGGCCAGTGTCAGCCATGAGAGGTCGGACAGCTCGCCATCGGCGGCGGTGAAATCGTCAGGATCGGGCAGCGCCGTCGCATCCAGCGTGACGAAGCGCGCATCGAAGCGGCGCGGACGGCCCGGCGGCGTGATGGCACGGAAGATCATCGAAAGCCCGGTCGCCACCGGCGTGCCGTGGCGCGAGCAGTAGCGGTGCCACGGCGCGGGCAGGGCGGTTTGGTCGACCGGCGTACCGATGGGCGCGACGCCGG
>JBCCSW010000334.1:0-4645 GCA_039199465.1 Pseudomonadota bacterium | reverse complement strand
GGATCGCCACGGCGACCGCGATCAGAGCGCCGGACCGCGCGCCCGAGGCAACGGTCCAGCCGACGCTCGACCCGAGCCTCGACCAGGTGGATGCCGCGGCGACCGAGCCCGCGACGGCCGTCACCGCCGAGCCTGTGCCGACCGACGCGGACGTCGTGCCCACCGAGGTCGAGCAGACGGTCGAGACTGCGCGCCTTCGTCCTGCAGAGACGGTCACCGCCACGACCTCGGCGCCTGAGGCGACACCGGTCGAGACCGCTATGCCCGCGCCGCCCCGACGACCGCGCGACCTGGCGCCCGCGCGGACGCGCACCCCGACCCGGACGGCGAGCACGCGGCCCGACCCGACGCCGGCGCGAACGACACCGCAACGCGAAACCCGGCGCGCCCCGACCCCTGCCGAGGAGCCTGCGCCGACCAGGCCCACGCCCGATACCCAGACGGCCTCGCGCGGTGATCCGACCGCGGCCCCGCGCGAGGACGCCGGCTCGGGCAGCACGGCGGGCGCCTCGGGCGGGAGCGGCGACAACAGCGGCCCCGCGGCGTCGCAAAGCGCTGGCGGCGATCCGGGCGCGCGGCGCGACTATCTCGCCCGCATCGTCGCCATCCTGTCCGGCATCCGCGACCGCTATCCGCGGGCTGCCCGGCGGCGCAATCTGGAGGGGACGGGACAGCTCTATCTCGCCATCCAGGCCGACGGCAGCATCGGGGCCTGGCGCCTGACAAGCAGTACCGGCCACACCATCCTGGACGACACGATCATGGACTACCGCGCCCGCGTCAGCTTCCCCCCGATACCGGAGGAGCTGAACCGGCCGACCTTCGTCATCGAGGTGCCGATCACCTTCGAGACGAGGTGAGCGTCATGGCCCAGCATGCCCGACCGCAGATGCGCCTGCAGGGTGCCCCTGTCGGAAACCCGCAACACATCTCGAAGCGAAGCCGATCAAGCGGTTGAGAGCTAGACGCCTCAACCCGCCATCCTTTCTTGACTCTTTCACTTGGTTGCTTGAAGCAAATCAGAGGCAAGGACAGCGACCCAGACGCGAGCAGCCAGGCAGCAACCTTGATGAATGCAGGTTGCGGGTACTGGAGACGACCTTGTCTGGAGTTTTTCTTCGCGATGCTGGCGCGCTTGCCAGAGTATCAGCCACGATGTTCGGGTGTGCGACCGCGGCGCTAATGTCATCCAGCGTTGGCGCGCAGACCACAGGTGGCGAGGCCGCCGTCCTGCTGCCGCCCATCACGGTCTTCGGCGGCGCACGCGACGAGCGCGATCTTCTGAGCACGCCCAATCCGGCGAGCGTGGTCGGCGAGCAGGAGATCATCCGCCGCAATCCGTCCTCCTACGAAGAACTGATCGGCGACCAGCCCGGCGTCACGATCGAGGGCGGACCGCGCGCAATCGCTCAAGAACCCAACATTCGCGGCTTCCAGGACGAGCAGGTGGTGATCCGCGTCGACGGCGCGCGGCAGAACTTCAGCCTCGCCCATCGCGGCCGGTTCTTCACCGATCCCTCGATCCTGAAGCAGGTCGAGGTGCTGCGCGGCGGCCAGTCGACGCTGTTCGGCTCGGGCGCGCTCGGCGGTGTGATCTTCCTCGAGACCAAGGACGCCGCCGACATCGTCGCGCCGGGCGAGGTCTGGGGCGGCGAGGTCAAGCTGGGTTTCAACAGCCAGGGCACCGAGCTGTTGGGTGCTGGCACGCTGGCGGCCCAGGTCGGCCAGTTCGACGCGCTCGCCTTCTTCGCCGGCCGGCCGATGTTCGACGATCTGGAAGACGGCAATGGCGATGACATCCGCGACAGCGAGATCGACAGCCTGAACGGGCTGTTCAAGTTCGGCTGGGAGCCCGGCAACGGCCATCGGCTGGAGGGGAGCTACCAGATCTACACCGACAACGGCGAGACGCCGCCGAACGCCGATGCCGAAAGCTCCGCCACAACGGTGGTCGAGCGCGATCTGCGCTACCAGACGGGCCGCGTCGAGTGGAGCTGGGCCCCGCCCGACAGCGCGCTGATCGATCTGAACGTGCTGGGCTACATCAACGACGTGAGTGTCGAGGAAGATCGCCTCTTCGACGGTCGCTTCGACGAGACCGACTTCACCACCATCGGGATCGAGGCGACGAATATCTCGCGCTTCGCCCTCGGCTCGGTGCCGGTCGCGGTCTCCTACGGTTTCGAGGTCTATCAGGACGAGCAGGAGGCGCTGCGCGACGGCGAACAGCGCGTGCAGGCGCCCGACGGCACGCTGCGCTTCTTCGCAGGCTTCGCCCAGGCCGATTTCGAGGTGCTGCCCGGCCTCACGATCACGCCCGGGCTTCGCTACGATTTCTTCCAGCTCCGCCCAGACAGCATCTTCGAGGATCGCGACGAGAGCCAGCCCTCGCCCAAGCTCGCGGTCAACTGGCAGCCGGCGCCGGCGGTGCAGCTCTTCGCCTCGGCCTCGCGCTCGTTCCGCGCGCCGACGCTGACCGAGCTTTATGTCGACGGGTTGCACTTCACCGTCGATGGAGCGGGCCCCCTGGGCCCGCCGGGATCGGGCGCGCCGTTCTTCACCGGACGGAACGAGTTCATCCCCTCGCCCGATCTGGACCCCGAGCGCGCGACGCAGTTCGAAATCGGCGGGCGCTATCGCCGCGGCGATGTGTTTTCCGCCGGTGACAGCCTGCTGGTGGCGGGCAACGCTTACTACTCGCTGGTCGACGATTTCATCGACACCGTCGTTCAGTTCATCGACGCGGATACCGCGGTCTTCAATCCCTTCGAGAACCGGCTGGAGATCAGCGGCTCCACCACCAACGTGAATGTCGATGCGGTCCTGTTCGGGTTCGAGGGCGAGGTCGACTACGACGCGGGCTTCTGGTTCGCGGGCGCGGGCGTCACGATCCCGCGGGGCCGTCAGCGCGACGGCGCGGGCGAGCTGTTCTCGATCCCGCAGGACCGCCTGGTCGTCACCGGCGGCGTCAGGCCGATCGACGATGTGGAGGTTGGCATGCGCGGTACCTTCACGCGTGGCATCAACGAAGACGATGTGCCCGAAGACAGCCTCACGACCGGCGGCTTTGCGGTCTTCGACCTGTTCGCGAATTGGCAACCCTCGACCGGGCCGCTGCAGAATGCCGTGTTTTCGGCCGGCATCGACAACATCACCGACCGCAAGTTCCGCATCCATCCGAACCCGTTGGGCAGTACCGGCATCGCCGTGAAAGCCTCGGCGTCGTTGAAGTTCTGAGCACGCCCGCACCGCGGCCGGCCCGTCGCGGCGCGCCACCCGTGGATCGGGCAAGCGGCAGGGATCGGTCGCCGGGCCCGGCCGGCTGCTTGGGAAAAAATGTGATGTTGCCGGGGCGTTAAGACGCGGAGACGGCGCTTGCCAGCAGGCGCTCCGGCGCTTTGTCAACACCTGTGCGGCAGCGGACCAAGGCGTCGGCCCGTGCCTGATCTGGCGGGAGAGAGCCCATGAAACGACGTGAGACGGTCTTGCATGGCATCGCCGCGACCCTGATAGCCGGCCTCGCCATGGCCCCGGTCGCCATGGCCCCAGTCGCCATGGCCCCGGTCGCCATAGCTCAAGTCGCCGCGGCCGAGGATGCCGCGCCGCAGCGCATCGTCGTGGCCGGCGGCGATCTGACCGAGATCATCTATGCGCTCGGCGAACAGTCCCGCATCGTCGGCGTGGACGTCACCGCGACCCACCCGCCCGAGGCGTCGTCGAAGGCGCAGATCGGCTATGTCCGCAACATCGCGCCCGAGGGCGTGCTGTCGCTCAGCCCCGATCTGCTGCTCGCCGCCCATGACGCCGGCCCGGCCGTGGCGATGGAGCGGCTGGAGGCGGCGGGCGTCCCCATCGCCAAGGCACCCGAGACGCCGAGCGCGGCGTCGATCGCCGACAAGATCATGTTCGTCGGCAAGGCCATCGGCGCGCCCGACAAGGCCAAAGCGCTGGCCACGCGCTTCCGCGATGACCTGAGCGCCGTGACCGATAAGGTCGGCGCGTTCGAGGCCGACAAGCCGCGCGTGCTGTTCATCCTGAGTGCGCGGAGCGGCGCGCCGCTGGTCGGCGGCAGCGATACCGAGGCGGACGAGATGATCCGCCTTGCCGGCGGCGAGAACGCCGGTGCGGCCATCGACGGCTATAAGCCGATGAGCCGCGAGGCGATCCTGGCGGCCGCGCCCGAGGTCATCCTGATGATGACGCACCATGCCGGCCGCATGGGCGGGATCGACGCCGTCATCGACCGGCCCGAGATCGCGCTGACCCCCGCCGGTCAGGCGCGGCGTGCGGTGACGATGGACGGCATGTTCCTGCTGGGCTTCGGCCCGCGCACACCCGAGGCGATCGCCCAACTCGCCCGCAAACTGCACCCGGAAGCGGCCGAAAAAGCCGGGCTCTAAGCCCATGGAGGCGGTCGCTCCCGGCCAGCGCGTGCAGACCGCGCGTCCGGCGCTGCTCACGCTCGGCGCGATTGTCGCGCTGCTCGCCACGGCGGAGCTGGCGCTCGGCCCCGTCACCATCCCGCCCGAGCGGGTGATCGCGACGTTGTTCGGCGGCGGTACGCCGGTCGAACAGGCGATCCTGTGGCAGATCCGATTGCCGCGTCTGGTGTTGGGCCTTGCCACGGGCGCGGCGCTGGCGGTCG
>JBCCSW010000333.1:0-4646 GCA_039199465.1 Pseudomonadota bacterium | reverse complement strand
TGATGCCCATCAGCGACATCAGCCCCAGCATCGCGAAGAACGACAGCGGCTGGCTGGCCGCGAGCATCGCATAGGGCGCCCCGATCACGATCAGCGGGATGGTCAGGAACGTCGCCAAGGCGCGGCGCACCGAGTTGAACTGGAAGACCAGCGCCGCCAGCATCACGCCGAGCGCGAGGGGCATGTTCCCGCCCATCTGCGCATTGACGTCGGCGCTGTCCTCCAGCTCGCCCGCGATGGTGATCTCGTAGTCCGGCCCGAGTCCCAGCCCGTCAAGCGTCGGCTGGATGCGCGCTAGGGTGTCCTGGGCGCTCAGCGCGGCGCTTTTGCCCGAGATGACGATGCGGCGAACCTGGTTCTCGCGCGCGACCTCGGAGTATTCGAGCGTCGGCGTGAAGGCCGCAACCTGGTCGACCGAGATCAGCTCGCCGCCGGTCGAGATCGTAAGGTTCGCCAGATCCTCGACGCTGTCGCGGCCTGGCAGTGCCGCGCGCAGCACGATCGGGATCTGCTCATCGCCCTCGCGATAGGTCGAGTACTGCGTGCCGCTGAAGTAAGCCTCCATCACATCCGAGATGTCGCGCGAGGTGATGCCGTATTCGCGCGCCCGATCCTGCGCGATGTCGACAGTGACCTTGATGACCTTGTTGCCCCAGTCGCTCTCGTTCTTGACGACGTCCGGAAGGGCGTCGAAGGCGGCCTCGACCTCGGCCGCGGCGGCCAGCAGCGTCTCGGCGTCGGGGCCGAAGATCTCGACATCGACGATGCCGGACTCCGATCCGCCCTGCGGCAGGCGGGTCACGCGAAAGCGCGCTTCCGGGAACTGCTCCAGGAATGCCCGGCGCGCCCGCACAACCACCGCCTTGGCGGCGTCAAGGCTGGTGACGTTGACGTGGAAGAAGGCGCTCGCGGGGTCGGGGTCGTTCGGGTTCAGACCCAGGTTGAAGCGCGGCCCGCCGTCGCCGACGAAGACCGTGCTGTTGATCACCTCAGGGTTGGTCTCAGCATCGCTCAGCCAGTCCTGCACCCGCAGTGCCATCCGCTCGGTCTCGGAGATCGCGGCGTCCTTCGGCAGATCCATGTAGACCAGGAAGTCGGCGCGCTCGCTGAACGGGAACATCTCGGACTTGAGCAGCCCAAACTGCGTCGCACTCCACCCCACGGCCACGAGTGCGAGAGCGGTGATCGGCACGCCGAAGGGCAGAATGCGCCGCATGACACGGGCATAGAGGCGCCGTAGCCAGCTCTCCTTGCCCGCCGCCTTGTTCGGCCGCAGCAGCACGGTGCAGAGATACGGCAGGATGTAGAGCGCCGTGATCCAGGAGCCGAGCAGCATCGAGGACACCACCGCGCCGAGCGAGAAGGCAAACTCGCCCTCGACCCCGTCCATCAGCAGCATCGGCAGGAAGGCCGAGACGGTGGTGATCGAGGCGACGCCAAGGGGCACGACGAACTGCGAGCCGGCGGATTTGGCCGCCTCCTGCGGCTCAATCCCCGCGTCGATCCGGTTGCCGATATCCTCCACCACGACCAGCCCGTTATCGACCAGCAGACCGAGCGAGATGATCACGGCCGCGATCGACACCTGCTCGATATCGACGCCGATCAGGCCCATCGCCGCCAGCGCGAAGCAGATCGTGAAGGGCACGATGCAGGCGATCACGAGGGCCGATCGGAAGCCCAGGAACAGCAGCATCACAATGAAGACGACGACGAAGGTCTGTGCGACGTTCTCCAGCGCATTGCCGACCGAGGCCGTGACAACGGTCTCCTGAAAGGTCGAGATATTGAGCGTAATCCCGATGGGCTGTCGGTTCTCGAAAGCTGCCAGCGCCGCGTCCAGCCTGACGCCGAGGTCCTGGATATCCGAGTCGGGCGACATCTCGACCGCTGCGACGATCGCCGGCTCGCCATCGAAGAAGACCGGCGTCTCCTTCGGGTCGACATAGCCGCGGCGCACGGTGATCAGGTCGGACAGCCGGACGAAGCCCGACAGGCCGCTGACCTTGGTCAGAACGCCGCCGATCTCCTCCAAGCTCTGCAGATCGCCATTGGCCTCCAGCACGATATTGGTGCCGTCGGCGTCGATCTCGCCCGCGGGCAGGATGACGTTCTGGGCCTGCATGTCGTCCAGCAGCTGCTCGAGCTGCACGCCGACAGCCGCGAGCTTGCGGATATCGACCTCCAGCCAGATCCGTTCGTCCTGCTCGCCGTAGAAGCTGACCTTCGTGACGCCGTCGACGCGGAACAAGGCTGTGCGCAGATCCTCGGCCACGTCCTCCAGCTCGGCCAGCGAGAAGCCGTTCCCGGTGATCGCAACGGTGGCGATCGCGACGTCGCCGTAATCGGTGTTGACCACCGGCTCGGACGTGCCGTCGGGCAGTTCGGCGCGGACATCCTCCATCTTGTTGCGGAGGTCTTCCCAGGCGGTCTCGATATCCTCGCCATAGATCGTGTCGTAGAGATCGACATAGATCAGCGCCTGACCGTTCGTGATGATCGTCTCGATATCCTCGACCTCGCCGATCTCGCGGATCTTCCGCTCCATCGGGATCGCGATCAGCTCCTCGACCCGCATCGGTGCCATGCCGTCGAAGGTCGCGGCGACGACGGCAGTGCGGATGGTGATCTCGGGGTTCTCGCGCTTCGGAATGCCGAGATAGGAGAGCAGGCCGAGCGCCAGGATCGCCAGCATCATCAGCGTCGTAAAGCGGTTCTTCTCCAGCCCGAAGCGGGTGAGGAAATCCATCGTCGCCTCCTCAGCTGTCGCCGTCTGGCAGAAGGCGCACCTCCATGCCCTCGCGCAGGAAGGCGACGCCCTTGGTCGCCACCCGCTCGCCGACGTCCAGGCCCTCGATGATCAGGAACTGGTTGCCCCGGATGCCGGCCATGGTGACTTGGCGGCGCATCACGGTGCCGGTCGGCGGGTCGTAGACGTAGACCTCAAGCGGCACGACCGCGTTCGGGCCCGCGCCTTCGGGCACCTGGCCTTCCGGGATCGCGGCCGAGATCGGGATCAGGTGGCCACGGTCGGCGGGGAGGTCGAATTCGAAGGCAACCTCGACCGCCATGCCCGCCTTGATCAACGGTGAGATCTCGGTCAGGCGCACCACCACCGGGAACGACGCGACCTGGCCGGCCCGCTCGCCAAGCTCGCTGACCACCGCGGCCAGGGTGACGGTGGGATCGTCTGCCAGCCTGACGGTGGCCGGCGTGCCCACGACCAGGCGGCCGATCACGTCGAAGCTGACCGAGAAGGCGACCTCGTAGTCCGTCTGCTCGTAGAGCGAGAGCACCGTCTCGCCGGCGGAGACGGTCGCGAAGCTGTCCACCTCGATCTCGTCGATGATGCCGTTGAAGGGGGAGTAGAGCTTCGAGTCCGCCAGGTCTTCCTCGGCTGCGGTGAGTTGCTTTTGCGCCTGGGTGAGCTGCGCGCGGCTGGTGTTGACGCTGGTGCGATCCTCGTCGCGTTGCACCACCGTACCAGCGCCGCGGTCCAGCAGCTGTTGCGAGCGCTGCAGGTCCAACTGTGCCTGGGCGAGGGTCGCCTCGGCCTCCTCCACGGCGGCGACGCGGTTCTCGATCTCGGTCTCGAACTGCTCGACGTCGAGCGCCGCCAGCAATTGCCCCTGTTCGACCCGTTCGCCGACATCGAGCGTCATGCGGCCCATCCTGCCACCGACTTCGAACGCTAGTACGTTGACCTCCCCAGGCTCGAGCACACCCGGATAGCGTCGAACTACGGTTTCCTCGAACTCCTCAACCACCTTTGTTATCAGGCCACGTACCGGTTGGTCTTCGCTGGCGGTCTCCTCCTCAGGGAAGCAACCGGCCGCGAACATGGCTACGACTACAAGTAACGATGTTTTTACTTTCATCGATCGGGCTTTGCATCCGCTATTTTATTTTTTGATTTGGGCGAGACTGATTATACCGTAAATAGACCGTTAAGGGCGTGACAGGACCAAGAAGGAAGGAAACAGGACGATTTCCGCCAAACCATCAGAATGGACGAACCACGTCTGTGTCGCATCGACGACAGTAGCTTTCGCGCTGTCCCGCGGTATCACCATGGCCGAGATCCAGGCGGCGACGGGTCTGGAGGAGGCCGTCCTCGGTAATCCCGACGCGCGTGTCAGCGACGACATTCCCTTCCTCATCTGGGCGGCGCTGATGGCCAAGAACGGCTCGGATCGTGCCCTCGGCCTGGAAGCGGCCCGCGCAGCCTCGTTCACGGCGCTCGGGGGCTTTGCTCACGGCGTGCAGTTCGCCGCCACTCTGGGCGAGGCGCTGTCGTTCCTTGTTCGGATGCGCAACCATCTTGCTGATCGCCTGCAGGTGAAGTTCTTCGAAGCCGACGGCGCTGCGCGGGTCGAGGCGCGCCACCCCAACGACAGCATTGATCAGGGTCGCGTGACCGAGGTCGGCACCGCGCTGATCGCGCGCCTGCTCAGGAATGCCATCGGCGTGAACGCCGCACCCAAGGCGGTGGAGTTCGCCTATGCGCCCTACGGCCCGGTCGCGGAGTACGAGGATTTCTTCGGCTGCCCCGTCCAGTTCGAACGCGGCCGAACAGCGTTGGTCTACGCGTCCGAGACCCTCGTGAAGCCGATCCCGACCGCTGAGCCGACGCTCTTCGAGTTCGT
>JBCCSW010000332.1:0-4727 GCA_039199465.1 Pseudomonadota bacterium | reverse complement strand
GCTGGGCGTGCGCATCCAGACCGTCAATGACGAGCTTGCCGATGCGCTGGGCCTCGACACGGCGGCCGGTGCGCTGGTGGCGGCGGTGACCGAGGGCGGGCCGGCCGAAGATGCGGGTATCCGGGCGGGCGACGTGATCCTGCGCTTTGACGGCCAGGAGGTCGAGGAGATGCGCGACCTGCCGCGGATCGTCGCCGATACGCAGGTCGGTTCGGAGGTGCGCGTCGTCGTGTTCCGCGAGGGCCAGACGCAAAGCGTGCGCGTGACGCTGGGCCTGCTTGAGGAGAATGAGCAGCCTCAACTGGCCAGCGTCGTTCAGCCCGAGCAACAGATCGAGCCGAAGACGCTGGACGATCTCGGTCTGACGCTCGCGCCCCTGACCGACGAAAGCCGCGCCCGCTTCGGGATCGAGGGCGACGGTCCCGGTGTCGTGATCGCGGGGGTCGCCGACGACGGCGCGGCCGCGTCCGAGGGGCTGCAGCCCGGCCAGGTGATCGTGGAGGTCGGCCAGAAGCCCGTCACGACGCCGGAGGAGGTCGAGGAGGCCGTGCAGGCCGCGCGCGATGCCGGTAAGTCGACCGTGCTGCTGCTGGTCGAGGCGGATGGCGAGCCACGCTTCGTCCCGCTCGGCCTCGACGAGTAATGAGGCGGGACGCCCGGCCCGTTTCCTCTGAAGCAGGCGTTGCCGGGGGCGGTTGGCAGGCGCCTCCGTCCCCCGGCAGCGCCGCCCGTCCGACGCCGCCCTCGCAGCGTGCGGCATCGGGGGTACCCCATCCGGCTGACCTAACGGCGCCGCGCCTCTCACGCGCCGCGACCGGTTTGCTTGGCGGCGGCGATGACGACGGGTGGGGGATCTACAAGCGCGCCCGCGCGATGGCGGCGGCCGGGCGCACGGTGATGAACCTCGCCGTTGGCGAGCACGACCAGCCCGCGGATGCCGAGATCGTTGCGGCCCTGGTGCGCGCGGCCGAGACCGGGCCCCACGGCTATGCCTCGGTTATAGGGCGCCCGTCACTGCGCACCGCGGTCGCCGAGCGGCTGTCGCGCCACGGACCGCCCGAGATCAACCCCGACGAGGTTCAGGTGACCATGGGCTGCCAGGCGGCGCTGCTCCTCGCGATGCAGCTTGTGCTGGACCCGGGCGACGAGTGCCTGCTGATCGATCCCTACTACGCCACCTATCCCCAGACCGTGCGCGCCGCCGGCGGCAGGCCGTTGGTGGTGCCCGCCGATGCGGCCGCGGGCTTCCCGCCCGATCCGGATGCCATCGCCCGCGCCATCGGGCCCGCGACGCGGGCGCTGGTGATCAACACGCCGAACAATCCCAGCGGCGCAGTCTACGACTATGCCCGCCTGTCGGCCGTGGCCGAGGTCGCGAAGACGCACGACCTCTGGGTGATCGCGGACGAGGTCTATGACGGCCTGGTCCATCGGGGTCGCCATGTCAGTATCCGCAGCCTGCCCGGCATGGCGGCGCGGACGCTGGTCGCGGGCTCGCTGTCGAAGAGCTTCGCGATGACCGGCTGGCGCGTCGGATGGCTGGCGGGTCCCCGGGCGGCGATCGCCCGCGCCGGTGACTTCGTCGTGGCCAGCACCTATGGCGTGCCACCCTTCCTGCAGACCGCTGCCGAGCTTGCCTTGACCGAGGGCGCGCCGATCGAAGCCGCGATCGCTGCCGAGACGGCGGCCAGGGCCAGGGCGCTGGTCGAGGCACTGCCAAAGGATGGCAGCGTGACCGCGACGCCGCCTTCGGGCGCGATGTATGCCATGCTCGACGTGCGCGCTGCCGGCCACCCGGCGGGCCGGGTGGCCGAGCGGTTGCTCGACGAGCATGGCGTCGCCGCGATGCCTGGCGAGAGCTTCGGCGCGGCCGCGGTGGGGCATCTGCGTCTGGCACTGGTGGCTCCGCCCGACGACATGGCGCGGGCGGTTCGGGCCACCACGATGACCGTCGCGGCGCTGCGCGACGGCCGCTGACGGTGCAGATCCGCACCGTCGCGATCACTTCCCCCGTGGCTTTGTCCGCCGCGTCGGCACCGCGGCGCCCGGGTCCTCGGGCCAGGGGTGGCGGGGATAGCGGGCGCGCATTTCCTTGCGCACATCGGCATAGGAACTGGCCCAGAAACCGGGCAGGTCACGCGTCGTCTGCACCGGTCTGCCGGCGGGCGACAAAAGCTCGAGCAGCAGCGGCCGCGGCGGCTGGCCCAGCATCGGATGGCGGGTCTCGCCGAACAGCGCCTGGACGCGGATCGCCAGCACGGGTTCGTCGCGGGCGTAGTCGATCATTGCCTTGTCGCCGAGCGGGGTGACGACGCTCGGCGGCGCGGCACGGTCGATCTCGGCCATCACATCGCGGCCGATCAGCATCTCCAGGGCGAGGCTGAGCGTGGCGGCTGGGATAGCCTCGATCGTCGTCTCGCCGTCGAGATAGGGCAGCAGCCAGTCCCGCGCCGTCGCGGCCAGGGCGTCGTCCGACACATCCGGCACGCGGGCAGCAAGACCTGGCACCGTGCCGCCATCATCGCTGCCGGCACGGCGCAGCCAGCCGATCCGTGCCCGCAGTGCCAGCGCGGGTTTCGACCAGGCGAGCAGCGCGGCCGTCGCCTCGCCGCCGAGCGCTGCCAGACCGTCGCAGAGTGCATGGCCTACCGCATCGACCGGGGCATTGCGCCAGGGCTGGGCAGTGAGGATCAGCGCGTCGAGCGCCATGCGCGTCTCGGCCACGACCCGGCGGTGGAGGGGTGACCATGCGGCAGCGCGTTCCTGACGCAATCGGTCGGCGAAGGCGGTCTCGACATGGGCGCGGCTGGTGCTGGTGGCGCGGCGGATGCGGGCATCGGCGCCACGGTCGTCCAGATCCAGGGCGACGATCATCTCGCTGGCAGACAGCGGATCGCCCGGCGCCAGCGCGGCCCCCCGGCCGTTGGCGAGCAAGTAGCGCGCGCCGGCTACCGGCACCGGCCCGGGCCGTCGGCGCGCGATCCGGTCGGGAAAGGCCAGCGAGAGCCAATCGCCCACCTCCTCGGCCGGCATCGCTTCGCCGGGCTGGGCGCCGGCCGCCTTCGCCATACGCCCCGCTTCGGCGGTGATGTGCCGCGCGGCATCGCGCGCTCGCCCGACGGGCCGGTCTAGGGCGCGCAGCGCCAACTGGATGTCGGTGTCCTCGACGAGCGTCTCGCGCGCCTCGACCAGGGCCGCGAGATGCGCCGCGAGGCGCCCGCGCCCCTCCGCCGCCGCCTGCAGCACCATATGGGCAAGGCGCGGATGGGCGGGAAAGCGCGCCATCGCCCGGCCATGCGCCGTCACGCCACCCGTTGCGTCCAGGGCGCCGAGACGGGTGAGCAGGCTGCTCGCCTCGGCCAAAGCGGGCGCGGGCGGCTGGTCGATGAAGGGCAGCGCAGCCGGGTTCGCCGTGCCCCAGGCTGCGAGCTCAAGTGCCAGCGGCGCGAGATCGGCGCTCAGGATCTCGGGCGGGGCCTCGTGCGGCAGCGCGCTCTCCTCCGCCCTGGTCCAGAGGCGCAGGCAGAGACCCGGCTCGAGCCGGCCGGCCCGGCCGCGCCGCTGCTCGGCCTCGGCCCGGCTGACCGGGCGGGTGACGAGGCGCGGCAAACCGGTCGCCGGATTCATCTCGGCGCGTCGCGCCCGGCCGGCATCGACGACGATGCGCACGCCGTCGACGGTGAGCGAGGTCTCGGCGATGGCGGTGGCCAGCACAACACGCCGCCGCCCGTCCGCCGCTTTCGCGAGGGCGCGGCGCTGCTCGGCGAAGGGCAGGCGCCCATGCAGGGGCACGACGGTGGTGTCCGGGGCGAGGGTGGCGAGCGTTTCGGCCGTGCGGGCGATCTCGCCGGCGCCGGGCAGGAAGACCAGCGCGTCGCCCGGCACGCCGTGCATGATCTCGGCCACCTCCTCGGCGACACGGCGTTCGAAACGGGGTGCGCGACCGCGGCCCGGCGGTGGCATCAAGGGACGGTCGAGCCAGCGCGTCTCGACCGGAAAGTTGCGACCCGCACTCTCGATCACCGCGGCATCGCCCATGACGGTGGCGAAGCGGGCGGTATCGAGGGTCGCCGACATCACCAGGATGCGCAGGTCTTCGCGCAGCGCACCGTGCACTTCCAGCGCCAGGGCCAGCCCTAGATCGGCGTGGATCGAGCGTTCGTGCACCTCGTCGAAGATCAGCGCCGCGATGCCGTCGAGCGAAGGATCGGCCTGCAGCAGGCGCGTCAGCACGCCCTCGGTCACGACCTCGATTCGCGTTTGCCGGCTGATGCGCGTCTCGCCACGAATGCGATAGCCGACGCTGTGGCCGACCGCCTCGCCGGCCTCGGCCGCGATGCGCTCGGCAGCGGCGCGGGCGGCGACGCGCCGGGGCTCCAGCATGACGATGCGCCGCCCCCGGGCCCAGTCGGCGGCAGCCAGTGCCGGCGGCACGCGCGTGGTCTTGCCGGCACCGGGTGGGGCCGCCAGCACGGCTCGAGGCTGCCGCGCCAGCGCCTGAAGCAGGGCCGGAAGGGCGTCGTCGATCGGCAGCGGGGACAGGGTCGCGGTCATGCATCCCGATAGCGCGGGGCCGGCGATCGGGCGAGGGGCGTCAGCCGTCGGGCCGCTCGCGGGCCAGCACGGCCGTGCCATAGGGGGTGTCGCCCTCGGCACGCTCCAATTGCCAGAGCCCGCTCGCCGCCTTGGTGAAAGTCACCCGGAATGGGTAGGGTGGGCGGGCGAGC
>JBCCSW010000331.1:0-4731 GCA_039199465.1 Pseudomonadota bacterium | reverse complement strand
GTCGGCCTCGGCGAGGGCGGTGTGATGGCGGGCGAACAGGCGGTCGAGTTCCTCGGGGCTGCGGAGATGGCGCTCGGCGTTGGGCAGCGCGCGGGTGCCGAGGGTGTCGACGGTCAGGCGCTCGCGGATGCAGGTCAGCACGTCGGCGAGGCGGCGGCGGGCGCCGCGATGCATCATCGGCTCGGCCGTGGCGGCGAGCGGCAGGCCAAGGCGCCGGGCGCGACCGGCGAGGGCGTCGAAACGCTGGGCGTCGCGCCCGTCATAACGCGGCGCGGCCAGGACCGCGGCGCGCGCAAGCCGGCGCGCGAGCCGTGTCGCATCTGCCAAGACCGTACCGGCGCCGGCGGCGGGCGGTCGTGCCCGTGGCCTGCCAGCGGCTGCGTTCGTGCCGTCGCTCGGCTCGTCGGCCCGTCTCTGGCTCAACGGGTCGGGCAGCGCGATCAGGCCGATCAGGCGGCCGTGCCAGGGGGCGCTCTCGTCCTCCAGATCGGCGAGGCTCAGGTGGCAGTCGCCCTTGGGCGCGCGGCGTTTGCCGAGGGTGAGGAGCCGCGACAGCGCGGCATAGGCCGGCCGGTCGGGCGCGAGCGCGATCACCTCGACGGCGCTGTCGGTGAAGGCGAGGCGCGCGCCGACGATCAGCCGCGGGATCGAGCGATAGCTCTCTGGCGCCTCGGCCAGCTCGGCCGGCAGGCTGTCGGGCAGCGGCTCCTCCATGCGCGAGGACGGGTCGACGCGGGTCAGCGCCCGAATGCGCCGGGCATGGGCGACCACGTCCTTTCCGGTGATGTTGGGCGCCTTCTTCGAGACCTCCTCGCGCGCGATCTCCTTCAGGCGCACATGGGCGCGCACGACGCCCGCCAGGCTCATCCGGTCGGCGATGGCGATGGCGTCGAGGCCAAGCTCGGCGGCACGCTCCACCATCTCCTCGGGGTGGCTGGCCCCGGTGAGGAAGGTGAAGTTGGTCGTGGCGGCGAGCTCGACGGCCATGTTCGATAAATGTTCTGTTGGGCGGTGAGCGGCAAGCGCAGGATCGTCGCGGCCGTTCCGCTGCCGGCCGCTATCGGGCGGCCTCCGGCACCGGGGGTACGACGATGCCCTCCCGCGCCGCTGGCCATTGGACAGTGTGCGCCTCGATAAGCTGCCAGTCGTATTCCGCCACCTCGGCATAGACATCGCCGGTGACCGTGTCGCGCCAACTGCCGTCGTCCTGCGCGATCCACGTGCCATGGATCGTGTGGGGAAACTGGCGCAGCGGGTCGTCGTGCGACGGGTCACAGGTGACGAGCGCGACAAAGGACTGGCGTCCGAGGCGGCCCGAAAGCCGGTCCCAATCGCTCAATTCGGCGTCTTCGGGAAGCCGGTCAAGGGCCGCCGCCAAATCGCTTGGCATCGGGCCAGCGAGCAGGCAGCTCAGGATGGTCTGGTCCAACGGCAGCCGGGTGCCTTGGTTGCCGGTCACGAAGGCACTTGCATCGTCCGACAACCCGGAACAGAGTATCGTCGCCTCATGCGCGGCGGCACCTCGAAGATTAGCCACCGCGCATGAGGCGGTCACAATCGCCGCCCCGCCGAGAAAGGCCCTCTGCAATTCCGCCCCGCCGAGGTCGGCCCCCTGCATCTCCGCTTCGGTGAGGTCGGCCCCCTGCATCTGCGCCGCGATGAGGTCGGCCCCCTGCATCTTCGCCCCGCCGAGGTCGGCCCCCTGCATCTTCGCCCCGCCGAGGTCGGCCCCCTGCATCTTCGCCAAGCGGAGGTTAGCTCCCTGCATCTCCGCCAGGACTAGGAAGGCCCCCTGCGTCTGCGCCCCGCCGAGGTCGGCCCCCTGCATCTGCGCCGCGATGAGGTTGGCCCCCTGCATCTGTGCCGAGCGGAGGTCGGCCCCCTGCATCTGCGCCGCGACGAGGTAAGCCTCCTGCATCTGCGCCCCGCGCAGTCTAGCCTGTTGCAGTTCTGCCGCGTTCAAGTTGGCGCCCTGTATCTGTGCGCCGCGGAGATCGACGGCTGGCAGGAAGGCGCCGGAAAGGTCGGCGCGGCGGATGTCGCGGTTGCGCAGGTCGGGGGCGTCGAGGGTGGCTGCGTAGGCGCGGTAGCGCTCCTTGGCCTCCGTCTCAAACCGCGCACGCTCAGCCTCCGTCAGCCCGGCCGCCGCGGCGATGCCCTCGCGGTCGCGCCAGCGCTTCTCGAAATCCTCCATCCAGAGGGGCCAGGAGCGCCAGTCGGCCGGGCGGACGGTCAGCTCGGCCTCGGCCAGATCGGCGGGCAGGACGGTGCGGCGGGCGAGCGCCGCGAGCGTCTCGATCAGCGGCTCGCGCGCCCAGGTCCGGGCGCGGGGTGCCACCAGGCGGACGGCCGGCAGGGTGGCCTCGCCGCTCCAGTCGAGGTCGATCTCCTCGAAATGAGCGATCTTCGACAGCCACGCCTGCCAGGCGGGCGGCGTGCCGGTCCAGGCGGCGGGATCGTCGACAGGCGATTGACCCGTTTCCTCGGCGATGCGGCGGAGCGCCGGCTCGGGGCCCACCACGCCGAGATAGACGAAGAGCGGGCCGAGGATCGCGGCCATCGCAAGCTCGCGCCGGCGGATGCCGGCCCAGGGGCCATGTGCTGCGGCGTCGGTCGGGTCACGCAGCCGCAGCAGGGCGACGCGCATCCCCGCGATGCCGACGATCGCCGCCGCGATGATGCAGCCAGCGATCCAGAGCGACAGCCACGGATCGTGCAGCGCCGCCGCGGCGCGGTAGAGCGCGACCAGGAGCACCGGCGTCGACAGCCAGACCAGCATGAAGACGATGGCACCCATCACCCGGCCGAGCGCGCGGGGCGGGGCCGAGCCGTCCTCGCGCTTCAGCTGGCGGTACCAGACGGCGGTGTGGGCGATCATGGTCGGCGTGACGCGCTGGAACAGCGGCTTGGCGCCCAGCGTCGCCGGCGCCTCGGCCAGCGCGTCCCACAGCGTCAGCAGGTAGACATGGAGATAGCCGTAGAGCGAGGCGATCAGCAGCGGCGCGACCCAGAAGAACGAGGTCGTCGGCACCGAGATGCCCACCAGCGGCAGCTGCGTCTCGACCCCGAAGGCGAAGAAATGCGCGTCTTCATGCGCCAGCAGCGTGACGCCCACGAAGGCGAGGAGGGCGAGCTGGGTGAACCAGGTGGCCCGGGCGTTCTGGCTGATCTCGCGGATGTGGTCGAGGATCGCCTTCTCGTCCCCGGTCATCTCGACGGGCGTCGGCGGCCGGGGCGGCGTGTCGTGCTGCCGGGGTGGCGCATTGTTGCCGTGTGCGACGGCGATCGGGGATGCCGCGCCGGCATCGACGGCACCGGGGGCGGCGGGATGCGCGAACGGGTCGGCCGGACCGTGACCGGGGTCCGCCGCCGGGCTCGGAGGGTGCTGATCGTCCTTCGCCATCGAAATCGCCTGCCGATCAATGCGGGCCGGCAGCCTAGCGCGGTTCAGGCGAACTCGCCATGGACCGACCAGGCGGGCAGGGGGGCGGCGGGGGTATGGAACAGCCAGAGGCGCGGGCCCTCCGCGGTCTCGACGCGCCAGTAGTCGCGCGGGCCGCTCCGCCAGGCCGGGTCGTCCCACCACCATTCGGGTGCGATGCGCTCGGGCCCTGCGGCCGCGGCGACGCTCAGCATCCGGCCGCGCCAGCGGAAGCGGCCGGGCGGTGGGACCAGCGTGCCGCCGGTCGGGTGCGGGGCGCGCGCGCCGACGGTGGGGGCGCCCTCGTCCTCGGGCCGCCAGCCGGGCGTCGCGGCGGGGTAAAGGGCAAGGCTGTCTGCGGCGTCGGGTACCCGGTCGGGCCCCTGATCGGGCCCCCGGTCGGGCCCCTGATCGGGCCCCCGGTCGGGCCCTCGGTGGGGGCCCCGGTCGGCCATCGCGGGCTCGGGCGGGAACAGCACCAGCGGGCGCGGCGCGCCGAGGCCCGCCACCGCGCCGCGCCAGTCCCCGGCGGTGGCATAGCCTGCGGCCATGACTGCGACGGCACGCTCGGGGATATGGCTGTCGGCCGGCACCAGGCGCTGCAGGTTCTCGAAGCCGATGCGGTTGCCGATGCGGCTCATCAGATCGGCGAGCCGGGCGCTCTCATGCGTGTCGGCATGGGTGGCGGAGGGCGCGCTTGCCGTGCCCACCGCCCGCGGCCCACCGGCGAGCTGCGCAGGCGCCATCGGCTCGGCCTCGGTCACGGCCAGGCGCAGGGCATCGATGCCGTAACCGGCCTCGATCGCGTCGATCTTCGGCGCGAACAGCGCGCGCAGGCGCATCGGGTCGCGCATCGGCCGGGCGAGGCGGATCGCCACCGACTGGTCCGCCCCGTCGACCCGGCGCACCGAGAGGCGGAGCGCACGGGCGCCGGCCTCCGCCGCTTCCAGCCGCAACGTCACCCGTTCCAGCAGCCGCTCAAGCCCCGCCATCACGTCGTCGGTCAGGCCGGTCGGCTCGGGCAGGGTCAGGCGTGCGGCGAAATGCGGCCGGGCGCGGCTCGGGGCGACCGGCTCGGGCTCGAGCCCCAGCGCCTGGTCCAGCCGGCGGATCACCATCAGCCCGAAGCGCCGGGCAAGCTGGCCGCGCGGCAGCCTGGCAAGGTCGCCGAGACGGCCGAGGCCGACGGCCTCCAGACCCTCGACCGTGGCGCCGGGCAGCCTGAGGGCGGCGGGCGGCAGGGCGTCGAGCGCCGCGCGCGCGCTGCCCGCGGGTACCACGGTCATCGGCGCGTCGGTGAAATGGGCGAC
>JBCCSW010000330.1:0-4741 GCA_039199465.1 Pseudomonadota bacterium | reverse complement strand
TGATGAGATCAATTTCAGAAAAGTGATCGATGTTGGTCCGATTTTGATCGTCTTTATCCCCTTTCTTCCTTTGGGGTATCAATGCGCCTCAGCCCAACTCATCCCCCGCCCAGCATCCACGACCAACGGCACCTTCAAGTCAACAGCCGGGCGCTCTGCCGCCTCCATGACCTTACTCACCGTCGCCACCGTCGCATCGGCCTCCCTTTCCGGCACCTCGAACAGCAGTTCGTCGTGCACCTGCAGCAGCATGCGGCCTGACAGGCCCGCGGCCTCCATGGCGCCCGGTATCCGGATCATTTCCCTGCGAATAATGACGGCCGCGGAGCCCTGGATGGGGGCGTTGATCGCCGCGCGCTCGGCAAAGCCCCGTCCGGGGCCCTTCTGGGTGATGCCGGGGGTGTGGATGCGCCGGCCGAACAGGGTCTCGACGTATCCCTTCTCGCGCGCCAAGGTCTTGGTGTCGGTCATGTAGTCGCGGATGCCGGGGAACTTCTCGAAATAGGCGTCGATGAACTGGGCCGCGTCTTCCCGGGGAATTCGAAGATTGTTCGACAGGCCATAGGCCGAGATGCCGTAGATCACGCCGAAATTGATCGCCTTGGCCTGGCGGCGCACCATCGGGTCCATGCCCTCGATCGGCACGCCGAAGACTTCCGAGGCGGTCATGGCGTGGATGTCCTGCCCCTCGCGAAAGGCCTGCTGCAGGGCCGCGATATCGGCGATATGGGCCAGGATGCGAAGCTCGATCTGGCTGTAGTCGAGCGACAGGATGACGTTCCCGGGCTCGGCGATGAAGGCGGTGCGGATCTCGCGCCCCTCCTCGGTGCGCACGGGGATGTTCTGCAGGTTCGGGTCGGTCGAGGCGAGGCGCCCGGTCGAGGTCGCGGCCAGCGAGAACGAGGTGTGCACGCGCCCGGTCTCGGCGTTGATATGGGTCGGCAGCGCGTCGGTATAGGTGGATTTGAGCTTGGACATCTGCCGCCAGTCCAGCACGCGGGCGGGCAGGTCATGGCCCTCGGCCGCCAGCGTCTCCAGCACATCGGCGCCGGTCGAATAGGCGCCGGTCTTGCCCTTCTTGCCGCCCGAGAGCCCCATCTCGTCGAACAGGATCTCGCCGAGTTGCTTGGGCGAGCCCACGTTGAACTTGCGTCCGGCCAGGCCCTGGATCTCCTCCTCCAGCTCGGCCATGCGCTGGGCGAAGCGCGAGGACATCTTGGCCAGCACGTTGGGGTCGACCTTGATGCCGGCCCGCTCCATCCCGGACAGCACCGGGATCAGAGGGCGCTCCAGCGTGTGGTAGACGGTCGAGACGCGTTCGGCCGCCAGCCGCGGGCGCAGGCGGTGCCAGAGGCGCAAGGTGATATCGGCATCCTCGGCCGCGTATCTGGCAGCATCGTCGATGGGCACCTTGTCGAAGGTGATCTGGGACTTGCCCGAGCCGATGAGCTCCTTGATCGGTTTGCACCGATACTCCAGATGCCGCTCGCTCAGCTCGTCCATCCCATGCCCCCCCAACCCCCTATCAAGCGCGTAGGACATCAGCATCGTGTCGTCGACGGGCGCGACCTCGACGTCGTGGCGGGCGAAGACCTTGAGGTCGTATTTGAAGTTCTGCCCGATCTTCAGCACGGCGGGGTCGGCCAGCACCGGCTTCAGGGCATCCAGCGCGTCCTCCAGCTCCATCTGACCCGCCACCCGGTCGCCGCCCTCGAACAGCGAGGCCTCGCCCGCGACATGGCCGACCGGCACGTAATGGGCGCGCCCCTCGGTGCCGACCGCGACCGCGATGCCGACGATCTCGGCCACCATCTCGTTCAGCGAGGTGGTCTCCAGATCGATCGTCAGGACACCGGTCTCGACCGCCTCGTCGACCAGCGCGTCGAGGGCCGCACGATCCCCGATGATCGTGTAGCGTTGCGCGTCGATCTCGGGCAGGGCGCGTTCGGCGCCGGGGGCACCGGTGTCGGGCGTGTCGGCCCCGCCGCCTTCTTTCGCCGCGGGCGCGCCGACGGGGGGCGCATCGACGCCATAGGCCTCGGCCACGCGGGCGGTCAGGGTCCGGAACTCCATCTCCTTCAGGAAATCGAGCAGCTTTTCGGCATCGGGCACCGGCAGGGCGAAGCCGTCGAGCGGGTGCTCCACCGGCACGTCGGTCTTCAGCGTCACCAGCTCGCGCGACAAGCGGATCTGCTCGGCGAAATCGATCAGCGTCTCGCGCCGTTTCTTCTGCTTGATCTCGCCTGCGCCCTCCAAAAGCGCGTTCAGCGAGCCCCACTCCTGAAGCAGTTGCGCCGCGGTCTTGGCCCCGATCCCGGGTGCACCCGGCACGTTGTCGACGCTGTCGCCGACCAGTGCCTGATAGTCGATCATCAGCTCGGGCCCGACGCCATAGCGCTCACGCACGGCGTCGCTGTCATAGGTGACCTCCTTCATCGGGTCGAACAGCACCACGCCGCCACCAACCAGCTGGGCGAGATCCTTGTCGCTTGAGACGATGGTGACCGCCGCACCGTCGTCGCGCGCCTGCCAGGCATAGGTCGCGATCAGGTCGTCGGCCTCGAAATCCTCCATCTCGACCGCCGGCAGGCCGAAGGCGCGCGTGGCCACCCGCATCAGCGGAAACTGGGGGACCAGATCCTCGGGCGGGGGCGGGCGATGCGCCTTGTACTGGTCGTACATGCGGTTGCGGAAGCTGGTGGAGGAATGGTCGAAGATCACCGCCATATGCGTGGGTCCATCGCGCCCGTCGCGCCCAAAACCCTGCATCATGCGGTGGATCATGGCGCAGAAGCCCTGCAGCGCGCCGACCGGCAGCCCGTCGGAGCGGCGCGTAAGCGCCGGCATCGAATGATAGGCGCGGAAGATGTAGCCAGATCCGTCGACCAGATAGAGGTGATCGCCCTTCGCAAGGCCCATACGCCCGCTCCCGTTCGTTGTCTTGGCGTCGAAGCTATCCCGCCGCGCTCAATGATCGTCGTCGCCCGCGCCCTCTTTCAGGACGAAGCGGCGGTCGCAATAGCCACACTCGACCCAGCCCTTGGGCCCGATCGTGTAATAGACGCGCGGATGGCCGAGCGCGCCGCCCTGGCCCTCGCATGAAACACGGCGGGTGGTGACTTCAACGATTTCGGGTACATGTGTCGGCATGTCTGGCGGCCTGAGGGGCTGGACTGTGACGGTCCCCACCGGACCATAGCGGCCCCCGGCAGGCCGGCCAAGGTCGCGGCTGGTACGGCCCGGTCAAGGGCCACGCCGACTGCCTACAGGACGACATCAGGGACGGCGTTTCCATGCCCCAGAATGCGATCGAGGTTCGCGACCTCGAAAAGACCTACGCGGCATCGAACGAGCAACCGCCCAAGCGGGCGCTGGACGGCATCGATCTCGACATCCCGGCCGGCTCGATCTTCGGCCTGCTCGGCCCTAACGGTGCGGGTAAGTCGACCTTCATCAATATCCTCGCGGGCCTCGTGACGAAGAGCGCGGGCAGCGTGCGCATCTGGGGGTTCGATTGCGACGTAAACCCGCGCCAGTCGCGCGCCGCGATCGGGGTCGTTCCGCAGGAACTGAACATCGACCCGTTCTTCACGCCCTATGCGACGCTGGAGACGCAGGCGGGTCTCTACGGTGTGCCGAAATCGCAGCGCCTGACGATGGAAATCCTCGAGCGCGTGGGCCTCGCGGACAAGGCGCATGCCTATCCCCGCTCGCTCTCGGGCGGCATGCGCCGGCGCCTTCTGGTGGCCAAGGCGATGGTCCACCGCCCCAATGTCCTGGTGCTCGACGAGCCGACGGCGGGTGTGGATATCGAGCTTCGGCGCATGCTGTGGGACTACGTGCGCGCGCTCAACGCCGACGGGACGACGGTGATCCTGACCACGCATTACCTGGAAGAGGCGGAGGCGATGTGCGACCGGATCGCGATCATCGACCGCGGCCGGATCGTCGCGAACGAGGAGACGGGCGCGATGCTTGCCCGCCTCGACACCAAGACGCTGGTGCTGACCTGCCCCGATCTGCCCGAGACGCTGCCGGCCTTTCCGAACGGCGTCACGCTCCAGCGCCGCGACGGTGGGCGGATCGCGCTCAGCTATGGCCGGCATCAGGCCAGCGCACCGAGCCTGCTGGCCGCGGCCGGGCGCGCGGGCCTCGAGATCACCGATATCGCGACCGAGGAGCCTGACCTGGAGGAGGTGTTCCTGTCCCTGACCGGCAGCGCTGCCGCGGCCCCCACGGCGGACACCAGAGACAGTGCGGCCGAGGAGATGCCGCGCCGCCCGGACGAGGTCGCCTGAGCGCTTCACTCGCCGCAGGCCCCGGACTAGGCTCCGCGCCTGCACGCCCCCTGGTCCGGTGGGGCGCCCCACAGCAGGATCCTCCGCATGTCTGACACGCCCGCCTACGACCCCGACAATATCTTCGCCAAGATCCTGCGCGGTGAGATCCCGAACAAGACCGTGATGGAGACCGAGCACTGCCTCGCCTTCCATGACCTCTATCCCAAGGCGCCGGTGCATGTGCTGGTGATCCCCAAGGGCGCCTACGTGAATGCCGAGGATTTTGGCGCCCGGGCGGGCGATGCGGAGATCGCGGATTTCTCCCGCACCGTCGCCGCCGTCGCGCGGGATACCGGCGTGGCCGAGAGCGCAGGCGGCAACGGCTTCAGGATCATCTCGAACGCGGGCGTGGACGGGGTGCAGGAGGTGTTCCACTACCATGTCCACGTGCTCGGCGGCCG
>JBCCSW010000329.1:0-4748 GCA_039199465.1 Pseudomonadota bacterium | reverse complement strand
GCGGGAGAAGGGGCGGCCACCCTCGCGATCGTCGCAAAGACCGCGATCCTCTACGTCATCATGGTGACCGGGGCGATTTGGGAGAAAGTGGTTTTCGGTCAATATCTTCTGGCGCCCGCCTTCTTTTGGGAGGATGTCGTCTCCTTCGTGGTGATCGCGCTCCACACGGCCTATCTCGCGGCCTGGCTGAGCGGTTGGGGCACGCCGGGCGAACAGATGGCGATCGCGCTCGCAGCCTATGGCCTCTACGTCGTCAACGCCGCGCAATTCCTGTTGAAACTGCGCCGCGCGCGCCTTGAGACGCCGGTGGAGAGGGCGCGCTGATGGCCTATGACACGCCCACCGCCGCCGGCGGCTGCGCCGCTCCCGAAATCCGGCGCGAGAACGGTCAACGCGCCGTGTTCTGCGGCCTGACCGGCATCATCTGGCTGCACCGCAAGATTCAGGACGCCTTCTTCCTCGTCGTCGGCTCGCGCACCTGCGCCCATCTCATCCAATCGGCCGCCGGCGTCATGATCTTCGCCGAGCCGCGCTTCGCGACCGCCATCATCGACGACCGCGACCTGGCCGGGCTGGCCGACGCCAATGACGAACTCGACCGCGTCGTCGACGAACTGCTCGAGCGCCGGCCCGATATCAAGCTGTTGTTCCTGGTCGGCTCCTGCCCGTCCGAGGTCATCAAGCTCGACCTCTCCCGCGCCGCCGAACGGCTGAGCCAGGACTACTACCCCGACTGCCGCGTGCTGAACTACTCCGGCAGCGGGATCGAGACGACCTTTACCGAGGGCGAGGATCGATGCCTTGCCGCACTCGTGCCCGAGATGGCGGCCGAACCCGACACTGCCGAGCCGCGCCTGCTGGTCGCCGGCACGCTGGCTGAGGTGATCGAGGATCAGTTCAGCCGGCTGTTCGAAGCGCTTGACATCCCTGTCGATTTCCTGCCACCGCGGCGCGCCGATGCGCTGCCGGCCATCGGTCCGAACACGCGCATTCTGCTGGCCCAGCCCTTCCTGGCCGAGACGACGCGGCTGCTGCAGGCGCGGGGTGCCGAGCTGATCTCCGCCCCGATGCCGCTGGGCGCCGAGGGTACCTCGGCCTGGTTCCATGCCGCCGGCGCGGCGTTCGGCGTGGCGCGCGAGAAGATCGAGAGCGTGATTGAACTGCCCCGCGCCCGGGCCCGGGCCGCCGTTGCGCGGCGCGGGGCGACCCTGGCCGGGCGCAGCATCAGCTTCCTGCCCGACAGCCAGCTCGAACTCCCGCTGGCGCGCTTTCTGGCCAATGAATGCGCCATGCTGCCGGGCGAGGTCGGCATGCCGTACCTGCACCGCGCCATGCATGGCCCCGACCTCGACCTGATGCCGCCCGGCGCGCGCATCACCGAAGGGCAGGACCTTGAGGCGCAGCTGGCCCGGACGCGCGCCGCCCGACCCGACATCACCGTCTGCGGTCTCGGCATCGCCAACCCGCTGGAGGCCGAGGGCCTGACCACCAAGTGGTCGATCGAGCTGGTGTTCTCGCCGATCCAGGGTTTCGAGCAGGCCGGCGACCTGGCCGAGCTCTTCGCCCGCCCGTTCGACCGCCGAACGCGGCTGAGAGTGTGAGGGGGCCACGATGAAACTCACGCTCTGGACCTATGAGGGACCGCCGCATGTGGGCGCGATGCGCATCGCGGCCTCGATGAAGGGCCTCCATTACGTTCTGCATGCGCCGCAGGGCGACACCTATGCCGACCTGCTGTTCACCATGATCCAGCGCGACCAGCAGCGCCCGCCGGTCACCTACACCACGTTCCAGGCGCGCGATCTCGGAAGCGATACGGCTGCGCTGTTCAAGCGCGCGGTGGCCGGAGCGCTGGAACACCACAAGCCCGAGGCGCTGATCGTCGGCGCCTCTTGCACGGCCGAGCTGATCCAGGACGATCCCGGCGGGCTGGCGGAGGGCATGGGCCTGGACCTGCCGGTCGTGCCGCTGGAGCTGCCCGCCTATCAGAAGAAGGAAAACTGGGGGGCGGCCGAAACGCTCTATCAGTTGGTCCGGCGTTTCGCGGGCAGCGCGGCGCCCGAGCCTGTTGCGCGCGACTGGGACCGCCCCAGGGTCAACATCCTCGGTCCGACCGCGCTCGGCTTCCGCAACCGCGACGACATCGTCGAGATGCGCCGCCTGCTCGACGTCATGGGCATCGATGTCAACGTGGTGGCGCCCCTCGGCGCGCGCCCGGCCGATCTGTCGACCCTGGCCCGGGCCGATGCCAACGTCATGCTCTATCCCGAGATTTCAGAGAGCACGGCGCGCTGGCTTGAGAAGACCTATCTCCAGCCCTACACGCGCCAGCAACCGATCGGCTTCGGTGCGACCAACGACTTCATCACCGAGCTTGCGACCATGCTGGGGGCCGACCCCGACCCGGCGCTGGCGCTCGGCAGCCGGCTGCCCTGGTACGCGCGCTCGGTCGATTCGACCTATCTGACCGGCAAGCGGGTGTTCATTTTTGCCGATGGCACCCACGCCCTCGCCGCCGCGCGCATCGCCAAGGAGGAGTTCGGCTTCGAGGTCGCGGGCCTTGGCACCTACAGCCGCGAGATGGCGCGCCCGGTGCGTCAGGCAGCGCGCGATCTGGGGATCGAGGCGCTGATCACCGACGACTATCTCGAAGTCGAGCGCGAGATCGCCGAGGCCGCGCCCGAGATGGTGCTCGGCACCCAGATGGAGCGGCATATCGCCAAGCGTCTGGGTCTCGGCTGCGCGGTGATCTCGGCGCCGGTCCATGTGCAGGACTTCCCCGCCCGTTACGCCCCGCATATGGGCTTCGAGGGCGCCAACGTGATCTGGGACACCTGGGTCCACCCGCTGACCATGGGCCTTGAGGAACATCTCCTCGGCATGTTCCGCGAGGATTTCGAATTCAACGACGCGGCGCAGCCGAGCCATCTGGGCCATGGCCCGCATGCCGGCGCCGAGGCCGGGACCGGGCCCGCGTCCCAAGCCGGCGCCGCGCCTGGGGCCGCCGTGGACGTCCAGCCCGCCCCGGCGCCCGAGGCGCCGGCCGCGGCCCCGTCAGCACAGAACGGCGCAGAGACGGCCGTGGCCGATCTCTGGACCGAGGATGCCGAGAAGGAACTCCGCAAGGTGCCCTTCTTCGTGCGCGGCAAAGCGCGCCGCAACACAGAGGCATTCGCCCGCGAGCGCGGCATCGACCGCATCACCATCGACGTCCTGTACGAGGCGAAGGCCCACCATGCGCGTTGACCCCCCAGCCATCTCCGACCACGGCGGCGCCTCTGGCGGTGCTGCCCCCGCGCCGATCCGCGTGGTGATCATCACGCTCGACCGGCACTTCTCGGCCTCGCTCGACCGGGTCAGGCGCACGCTGGAGCCCGAGGCACCGGGCCTGCAGGTCGACCTGTTCGCCGCCGCCGACTGGTCCGAGAGCCCCGAGGCGCTGGGCGCCGCCAAGGCCGCTATCGCCGAGGCCGACATCGTGCTGACCGCGATGCTGTTCCTCGACGACCATATCCGCGCGATCCTGCCCGACCTCGAAGCCCGCCGGGAACGTTGCGACGCCATGGTCTCGATCATGTCCGCGCAGGAGGTGATCAAGCTTACGCGCGCAGGCCGCCTCGACATGTCGAAGCCCGATCGCGGCCCGCTGAAGCTCCTCAAAAAGCTCCGCGGCCGACGTGGCGGCGACAGCAAGGCGGGATCCTCGGGCGCCGGACAGATGGCGATCCTGAAGCGGATCCCGAAGATCCTGCGCTTCATCCCCGGCACGGCCCAGGACCTGCGCAGCTATTTCCTGGCTATGCAGTATTGGCTGTCGGGATCCGACGAGAACCTGGGCAACCTGATCCGCCTGCTGGTCGACCGCTATGCCGCGGGGCCGCGGTCCGGATGGCGCGGCCGTCTGACGGTGAAGCCGCCAGTCGAGTATCCCGAGACCGGGCTCTATCACCCGCGTCTGGCCGAGCGCGTGACCGAGGACGTGGCCGCACTGCCGCTGCCCGACACCGCCCCGTCGGCCGAGATTCCCGGCAGCCTCGCCAAGCGTCCAACCGTCGGCATCGTTCTGCTGCGCGCCTATGTGCTGTCGCGCGACGCCGGACACTATGACGGCGTCATCGCGGCGCTGGAGGCGACGGGCATCCGCGTGATCCCGGCCTTCGCGGCGGGCCTCGACGCCCGTCCTGCCATCGAGCGGTTTTTCATGGAAGACGGCGAACCCATTGTGGACGCTGTACTATCGCTGACAGGCTTCAGCTTGGTCGGCGGACCCGCCTACAACGACGCGCGGGCTGCCGAAGACATGCTCGCCCGCCTAGACGTGCCGTATCTAGCAGCCCATGCGCTGGAGTTCCAGTCGATCGAGCAATGGGGCGCCTCGCCCCGCGGCCTGCAGCCGGTCGAGAACACGATCATGGTGGCGATCCCTGAGCTGGACGGCGCCACCAACCCCATCGTCTATGGCGGGCGCTCCGACGGCACGGGCCTGCCGAGCCAGATCTGCTCCTGCGGCTGCGGCGCCCTGGTGCACGGCGCCTGCGACGATCGCGTCCCGGGCAACCGCGACATGCATGCCTGCCCCGAGCGGGCACGCCGCATCGCGCGTCGCGTCGA
Organism: Pseudomonadota bacterium; assembly: GCA_039199465.1. Classification (GTDB taxonomy): domain Bacteria; phylum Pseudomonadota; class Alphaproteobacteria; order Rhodobacterales; family Rhodobacteraceae; genus Thermohalobaculum. The sequence goes on along the minus strand of JBCCSW010000329.1, from coordinate 137 downwards.
GCGTCTGATCCGCCTGCGCCGCAAGACGGCGGCCGAGCGGGACATCGCCATCGTGCTGTTCAACTTTCCGCCGAACGCGGGCGCCGCGGGCTCGGCGGCGTTCCTCGGGGTGTGGGAGAGCCTCTACAACACGCTGC
>JBCCSW010000328.1:0-4757 GCA_039199465.1 Pseudomonadota bacterium | reverse complement strand
CGTTGAAGACGGGCAGATAGAGCGTGGTGCCGGGCTTCAGCTCCTTGTTGTCCATGTTGCCGCCGAAGGCGCGGGGCTCGGGCGTGCCGATCCGGCCCCATTCCTTCGGCGGGGCGACGGCCATGATGCCGAAGAACGGATCGAGCGGCAGGTCCACGCCGATGGGCAAGCGGCAGATGCCCGCCGCCTCGTCCACGGCAATATGCATCCGCTGGTAGTTGGTGAACTCGTCCGGCAATGCGCCAAGAAGGGGCAGGATGGCGGTGAAGCCCCAGCTCTGCAGAGGCTTGGCCTCGAGAATGTCGACCTGCAACACGTCGCCGGGCATCGCGCCTGCAACGTAGACGGGGCCGGTGACCATGTGGGGGCCCGCGCCTTTGGTCGGGCGGTGGGCTTTCATCGCCTCGACATGGGCGGGGATGATGCCTTCGCAATCGGGCGGCAAGTCGGCCTCCTCGCAGGCGGGCAGGCAGTCCAGCGTCACCTCGTCACCGCTCTCCACAGTCAGCACAGGCGGCGTGGTGGCATCGAAGTAGCCCCAGAAAAGGTTCTCGGGGCGCCAATCGAGGTGATGGCTGGCCATTGGTATCTCCTTGTTCGTCAGGGGTCGATGAGGGGTGTCAGACGTGGAGGAAGGCGGCAACGCCGTCCGCGTCCATGTCATCGCCGCGCCCCGATTTCACGATGCGGCCGCGATCGATGACAGCGTAGGTGTCGGCGAGCGACCGGGCGAAGTCGTAGTATTGTTCGACAAGCAGGATCGCCATCCGCGCGCGCAGGCCCCGGATCGCCTCCTCGATTGCCTGGACGATCGAGGGCTGGATCCCCTCTGTCGGCTCGTCGAGGATCAGGAGGCGCGGCCGTCCGGCAAGGGCGCGACCGATGGCAAGCTGCTGCTGCTGGCCGCCCGAAAGGTCGCCTCCCCGCCTGCGCCACATCTGACCGAGCACCGGGAAGAGCGTGACGATCTCGTCGCGAAGCACGTCCGGCTCGGAGACGCCGTGGTTGAGCAGGACGATCTCGATGTTCTGGCCCACCGTCAGGTCGGCGAAAATCTCGCGGCCCTGGGGCACATACCCGATGCCAGCCCGGGCGCGACGATGCGACGGTAGGGCGGTGATATCCGTGCCGTCGAAGGTGATGGTGCCGCCGTCGACCGGCATGATGCCCATCAGCGTGCGCAGGAGCGTCGTCTTGCCCGCCCCGTTGCGGCCGAGCAGCGCGTGGCAGTCGCCCTCCCCGATGCCCATGGCGACACCATCCAGCACGAGCGCCGAGCCATAGCGCTGGCGCAGGCCCGCCACGCTCAGCAGGATCCGGTCCGTCCCATCAGCGGCCAAGATAAACCTCCCGCACCCGGGCATTGGCACGGGCATCGGCCATACGCCCCTCAAAGATCGGCGCGCCCTCGTGCAGGACCGTCACGCGGTCGGCGATCTCCTCGACGAAAGCCATGTCGTGTTCGATCACCAAGACCGCCCGATCAGGCGCCTTCAGACGGCGCACGAGGTCGGCGGTATGCGCCGTTTCCTGATCGGTCATCCCGGCAACGGGCTCGTCGAGCATCAGCAGTTTCGGACGCTGCATGAGCAGCATGCCGATCTCCAGCCACTGCTTCTGGCCGTGTGCCAACGTTCCGGCCAGCCGAGCAGCGGCGGTGCCGAGGCCAATCTCGTCCAGCACCTCCTCCATCCGGCTGGCGCGGCGGCTGTCGGCCCAGTTCAGGATCTCGGCGCGGATCGAATGTGGTTCAAGCCTGAGCGCCAACTCTAGGTTCTCGCGGACGGTAAGCGCATCAAAGACGCTCGGCTTCTGAAATTTCCGGCCCACGCCCGCGAGCGCGATCTCCGGCTCGGAGAGGCGCAAGAGATCGATGCTGCCATCGAGCAGCACCCTGCCCGCCTTCGGCCGCGTTTTGCCGGTGACAACGTCGAGGAGCGTGGTCTTGCCTGCGCCGTTGGGGCCGATCACGCCGTGGATCTCGCCGTAGCGCGCGATGAAGCTGAGGTCCGGGATGGCAACAAAATCTCCGAAGGAGACGCGCAGCCCGTCGACCTGGATCGCCTGATGCCGGCCCATCTCAGCCACCTTGACCGACCTCCGCCGCTGCTCTCGGGGCGCTGCCGCCAACCGTCTCGGGCGCGGCGCGCAGCCGAGGCAGGCGCAGGTCGAGAAGGCCGTTCGGCAGCGTTGTGACGATCAAGAGCACGACGCCCGCGAGGATGAAGGGCCAGAGATCCGGCGCAAAGCCGGTGAGCCAGAATTTCAGCGCGCTGATAAGCACCGCCCCGATCACTGCCCCGGCCAGCGCGCCGCGTCCCCCAAGCGCCACCCAAACGGCGATTTCGATCGAGAGCTCGGGCGACAGCAGCTTTGGGTTGATGATCCCGACCTGTGGCACGTAGAGCGCCCCGGCGATGGCGGCGATCATGGCCGACAGGGTCCAGACGGCCAGCTTAGGCCAGAGCGTGTCGTAGCCGAGGAAGCGCAGCCGGTCCTCCTCGTCGCGGATCGCGATCAGGATGCGGCCGAAGGGCGAGCGCATCATGCGCCCACAGGCAAGGTAGATGGCGAGCGTCACCATGACAGAGACCGTCGCCAGGCCAACGATCGTCTCCTCGTCGCCCACATCGAAGCCAAGCACCGTCGTGAAGCCTGTCATGCCGTTGTTGCCGCCGAAGCCCGTGTCGTTTCGGAACATGAGCAACATGGCGACATAGGTCAGCGCCTGGGTGATGATCGCGAAGTAGACCCCTGCCACGCGAGAGCGGAACGAAAAGTAGCCATAGGCGAAGGCCAGCAACCCTGGCAGCGCGACAATCAAGAGCAGCGCATATGGGAAAAACTCGAAGCCGAACCAGTGGACCGGCAGCTCGGTCCAGCCCATGAAGGTCATCACGTCGGGCGTCACGCCGTTGTAGGCGTAGCCTGCCTTCAGCATGTGCATCGCAACGAGATAGCCGCCGAAAGCGAAGAACAGCCCGTGTCCGAGCGAAAGGATGCCAGCGTAGCCCCAGATCAGATCGAGAGCGATCGCGAGCAGCGCGAAGGTCGCGATCTGCCCCACGATGTTTGCGAAGTACGGCGAGATCCCCACGGGCCCGCCTGCCATCGGCCCGCCAAGGATCGGCAGCGCTACAGCGATGGCGACCATGGCAACCGCGACCGCTCGGAAAAGGCCAGGGCGCTCGACCCGGCCAACGGCATCGTTGGCGGCCATCAGCGCCTCCCCTTCGGTGCGAACAATCCTTCGGGCCGGCGCTGAATGAACAGGATCACCAGCAGCAAGACGATGACCTTGGCAGCGACAGCGCCGTAGACGGGCTCGATCGCGACATTGATCTGGCCGATGCCGAAGGCTGCGACGACCGCGCCAGCGAGGCTGCCGACGCCGCCGAGGACAACGACCATGAAGCTATCAACGATGAAGCCAGTCCCCATGGTCGGGTTCACGTTGTAAAGCGGCGAAAGCGCGAGCCCGGCCAGCCCTGCCAGCCCCGAGCCAAGACCAAAGGCGAGACGATCCGTACGCCGCGTATCGATGCCCGCCGCCCCCGCCATCGACCGGTTCTGCGTGACCGCGCGCATGTTGATCCCGAGTGTCGTGAAGCGGATTAGCGCCAGCACTGCAAAGAACGCGACGACAGCAACGGCAATCGCGAAGAGGCGGTTCGAGGTCATGATGAAGTCCCCGATCACGGGGAAACCGCCCGACACATAAGCAGGTTGGTGGAACTCGAGGTTCTGTGTGCCGATGCCGACACGCACGGCGTTGATCAGGAGGAGTGAGATCGCCCACGTCGCCAGCAGGGTCATCAGCGGGCGGGCATAGAGGCGCCGGATCACCGTCGCCTCCATGACCATCCCGACCAGCGCGGCCGCGCCGAAGGAGACCGGGATCGCGAGGAACAGATACCAATCGAGCACGTCCGGCAAAACGACGCGGATCAGCTCTTGCGTGAAGTAGGTGGCGTAGGCGCCAACCATGATCAGCTCGCCCTGGGCCAGATTGATGACCCCCATCAGGCCAAAGATAATCGCAAGACCAAGCGCCGCGAGCAGCAGGACGCTGGCGTAGGAAACCCCGCTGTAGAGCGTCGCGAGTGCCTTGCCGATCGCGAGCGTCCGGTCGATCTCGGCGAGCGCCGCCTCCCCGGCCGCGCGAACGCCCAGATCGCTCTCGTTCTCCAGCGCTTGAGCGATGGTCGTCCGGTTCCGCAACGTCGCATCGGCGGCGATCGCGGCGATGGCCTCGGCGCGCCTTTCGGGGTTGGGATCACCGAGCAGGAGGCTGGTGCGGATCTCGCCGATCACCGCTGCCACGGCGGGGTCGCGCTCGATCTCCAGCGCCGCGGCCAGAACCGGCGCGCTCACCGCCTCGCGGCGACGATCGAGACGGCCCGCGGCGCGCAGGCGGGCCTCGATGCTATCCTCGGTAAAGAGCGCCAGGACGAAGCCGGCGCTGGCCGCAGTGGCGCGCAGGCGCAGATTGACCGAGGGCGCAGAGAGATCTCCGTCGGGCGCGGCAGGTGCCAGCGTCTCTGCCGAGACCAGACCGTCCGGCCCGTCGATATAGGCGCCATCGGCACCACAGCGCAGATCGCGACCCTCAAACCCTTCCACAACAGCGCGAGCCCAGACCGCGCCTTCGCGGCCTTCGTCGGCGCCAGCACCGGCCAGGCTCTCGAGCGCCGTCTGCTGTGCGCGGAAGTCATCGGAGCAAATCTCTGCCAGGATTGCGACCCGGTCGAGCGCGG
>JBCCSW010000327.1:0-4760 GCA_039199465.1 Pseudomonadota bacterium | reverse complement strand
GCAGAACCCGCGCGCAGCTGGAACACGGCGATACGACCGCCCACGTTGAAGATCACGCGATTGCGGTCGGACACGTTGGTCTTGCGCAACTCGGCCGCGTCCAGCAGCCGGAACCAGGCCCAGGGCCCTTCGTGACGCATCGAGTTTTCGATGCCCGAAGACTGTGGCGCAAAGGCGACCCGCGCCTGGCCGACTGCGCCTCCCGGCCACTGGAAGGGCTGGGTCTGCGGCGGCCCGTGGGCATAGGTCAGCTCGGCGCCGTCGACCTCCAGGATCACCTGGTTGGCCTCGGGCGCCAGCGCCACCGGCGTCAGGTCGAAGGTCACGGTCGGCTGGCCGGGTGCCAGGAAGAACGCGTCGCGGATCTCGGCCGCCCGCTCCAGCTGGGTCAGCACCGACTGGCTGATGCCGAGATCGGTGTCGTTGACCTGACGCCAGCGCCACGGCTTGGCGGTGGTGTCGACCAGCGTGATCAGGTTCTCGTTGAAGAAGGTGTCGATCAGGCCGCTGGGTGCGAACAGCTTGGCGAAGTCCTGCAGCGTCGTGTCGGCCCTTGCCGAGCGGTCGAACGGGTAGCGCCCGTTCAGCGCGCGCTGGCAGAACGGATAGATCTGTGCCTGCCACTTGGCGTTCAGCGTCGCGCGCGCCCCACCGGCGGCGATGCCCGAGGCGCCCGAGGCCGTCTGCTTGGTCCAGCGCGCCAGCGGGCCGGGCAGGGAGGCCGCGGCTTCGAGCAGGCGGCCCGAGGCGCCGCCCTCCTGGCCCGGCTGGCCCAGCACCGCCTGACCACCGGCCTGGCCGAGCGACATGCGGTTCAGTTCGCGATAGAGCGCCTCGTAGGTCGAGATCACGGTGTCGAGCTGCGAGGGCGCGCCCTCCTCGGCCACGGTCAGGTCGATCAGCCACTGGAAGCGCTGCGCCACCTCCTCGCCCGGCGGGGGCGGGGCGTCGCTGCCGCCCTGGGCCCTGAGCGCCAGCTTGGCGATCTTGCCGACCTTGCCCGCCTTGCCGAGCGCCTTCTTGGCGCCCTTCTGCGCGGCCGGGTTGTCGGCGAGGCTCTCTTCCTCGACGGGCTTGGTCAGCCAGACCTCCTCGGTCACCGCGTCCAGGATGTTCTTGATCGGGCTGGACGGGCCTGACAGCACGCCCGTCACCTCGACGGCGTGGGACAGGCTGTCCATCGGGATCACGTCCACATCGCCCAGCAGCGCGTCGTATTTCGTGATGTAGTCGTTGTAGTAGAGGTTCATCACGTCGCGCTGCAGGCGGGCCAGGTTGCCGGGCGTCGCCTCCTGCTCGCCGCGCTCACCCAGCACCCAGCTCTCGGCCTGCACGCGGGCGGCGACCTCAGCCGCTTCGGGCAGCATCACCTGCTCAAAACCGGCCTTGGTCCAGAGCCCGTCGATCCCGTCGCTGAGCGGCTGTGACGACGGGCGGATCATCACCCGCGAGGTGGCGGCGCCGCCGGCCTCGGTCAGGCGGAAGGCGGGCAGGTCGCGCGCCTCGGCCGATTGCACGATGCCGTTGTAGACGCGCTGCGCCAGCGGCGTCTCGGACAGGATGCCCTGGATCTGCTCGACCAGCGGGCCGTTCAGGTCGATCTTGCGCATGGGCTGGCTGAGCATCGTGTCGAGATGCGCGTTCAGCTGCTCGACCAGCCCTTCCTGCCCGGGAAAGGTCAGAGCCCAGTCGATCTCCATCCACTGGCGCACGAGGCCCGAATCCATCGGACCCTCCAGCCCCATCATCAGATAGACCTTCAGCGCCTCGTACAGGAAATCGGCGTCGTTCATGTTCGACTGCATCTGCTGCTCGAGCCGCCACAGGATGCGGGGCAGCAGCAGGCGGTTCAGCGCCTCGCGATAGGTCTGCGCGGCCTCGGTGCCGATCGCCTCGCCCTGATACAGGCCGAAGGTCAGCTCGGTCTCAGGGTCGGGATCGCCCAGCGCCGGGTTGCCCGGCATCTCGCGCAGGATGTCGAGGGCAGGGGACACCGCCGCGAAGTCGTCATCGGCGATCGGTCCGGGCGGCAGGCTGCCGACGATATCGCGGAATTCGGTGACCTCGGCGCGGGCGCTCGCGATCATGTCGGTATTGCCGATAAAGCTGAGCGTCCAGGCGCCGATGCCGCCAGCCGTCGCCAAGACGCCCGCCGCGATCGCGCCGCGCAGCGTCCACTTGTAGCGCCGCTCGACCACGTCGTCGGCCGAGACGAGGCCGGCCTCCTTGAAGATCACGCCGTTAAGCAGCCGCGTCAGGAAATAGCTGCGCCCCGTGCCGGTGCCCGAGCCGATGGCCTGGCGGCCGATGCCGAAGGTGCGCGCCATGCCCATCATCAGCCGGTCGATGGGCGTGCCTTCCTGGGTGCCCGAGGTGAAATAGACGCCGCGCAGAAGCTGGCTGTCGGCGAAGCGACTTTCCTGGAAGATCTCGCCCAGGAAATCCGACGCGACCTGGCGGAGCGAGGCGACCTGGGCCGGGAAGGCCGCGATCAGGCTGCGCCGCTGGGGCTCAAGCTCGGCCTGCATGCGCTCCAGCGAGCGATCGTTCAGCCGCTGCAACAGCGCCTCGAACTCGTCTTGGAAGGCGGCGACCGGCTCCGGCGCGCCCTTGCGCGGATCCTGCAGCGTGAAGCCCCAGACCTGCTCGCGATCCTCCTTGCCGAGATCCTCGAAGAACTCGGCGAAGCCGGCGATCAGGTCGGCCTTGGTGAACAGCACATAGATCGGGAAGCGGACGCCCAGCGTCTCGCGCAGCTCATTCAGGCGCGTGCGGATCGCGGCGGCGTGGTTCTGGCGCGAGCGCTCGTCCTGCTGGCTGAGATCGCTGAGCGAGATCGCGATCAGCGCGCCGTTGATCGGCTGGCGCGGGCGCTGCTTCTTCAGCATCGACAGGAAACCGGTCCAGCCGCGGCTGTCCTGCTCGGCGTCGCTGTCCTGCGTGGTGTAGCGGCCCGCCGTGTCCAGCAGCACCGCGTCGTTGGTGAACCACCAGTCGCAGTTGCGCGTGCCGCCCACGCCGCCGAGCGCCTTCTTGCCGAACTTCTCGGCCAGCGGGAACTGCAGGCCCGAATTCACGATCGCCGTCGTCTTGCCCGACCCCGGCGGGCCGATGATGATGTACCAGGGCAGCTGATACAGATGCCGCCCGCCCGAGCCGCCGATCTTGGATTTGCGCAGCGTCGTCAGCGCCTCTTTCATGCGCGTCTGCATCTCGGCCAGCTCGGCCGCGACGGCACTGTCGGCCGGATCCTCCTCGACCTGCGCCTCGACGATCTCCTTCTGGATCTTCTCGTCCCGGCCTTTGCGCAGGATGAGGATGAGCATGATCAGGAAGATCGTCGCCACCCAGAGACCGCCGATGGTGTAACCGCGGTTCCAGGGGCTGTCGAAGAAGCGGAACCCGTCCCAGCCGATCAGCGGACCGAGGAACCAGAGCACGGCGGACAGGATCAGCGATACGATGACAATGATGCCGATCGTGGAGAAGATCGCTCGGAAGATCGTGTACATGGGGCTCAATCCATCTCGATCAGAATGACTTCGATGCGGCGGTTCTTGGCGCGTCCCTCGGCCGTGGCGTTGGGCGCGATTGGTTCTTTCTCGGCGCGGCCCTCGGCCGTCATCCGCCCGTCCTCGGCGATCTGGTCCGCCATGCGGGTCATCACCGACTTGGCGCGCGCGAGGCTGAGGGCGGTGTTGTTCGGGAAGCGCGCCGTGCGGATCGGCACGTTGTCGGAATGGCCCGCGATGATGATCGGGCCGTCTTCCTGGTTCATCGCCTCGGCGACGCGGTCGACCAGCGGTTGATAGCGTGACGTGAGCTGGTCCGAGGCGGAGGCGAACATGTTCGAGCCCGCGATGCGGACCGTGATCGCGTTGCCGAGCTGGAAGACCTCGACCAGCTCTTCCTGGATCTCGGGCGCCAGGAACTCGCGGAGCTTGGCCTCGGTATCCTCCTCGGGCGGCAGCTCCACGACGACCGGCGGGGGCGGCGGCGCGGCACGCGCCAGCTCGACCGGGCCAGCGCCTGCCAGGCCGTTCAACTGGCCGCGCAGGTTCCCCGTGTCGCCCGACAGCGCATAAGAGAAGCCAAAGAACGAGAGACAGAGCACGCCCGCCGTCAGCCCGGTGATCAGCCAGATCGGGGCCCAGGCCGAGAGCGGGCGGTGGGCAAGCTCCAGCCCCTTCCAGCGTACGGCGAGGTCGCGTTCAAGCGGGCCCCGCTGGTTGCGGATCAGCCGCGCCAGGCTGTCGCGCAGCGACATCAGCTTCTCGGCGCCGCGGTTCTCGACCCGAAGCCGCCCCTCGAAGCCCAGCGTCATGCAGACATAGATGAACTCCAGCAGGGTGCGGTTCTTGCCAGGCTCCTGCTCCAGGCGCTGAAGGATGTCGTAGAAGGCGTCGCCGCCGATGGTGTTCTTGTGGAAGGTCGAAACCATCGACTGCATCGACCAGATCGACTGTCCGCCCCAGGGCGTGTTCAGCACCACGTCATCGATCGTCGCACAGATTGCATAGCGCGCGATCTTCACGGTCTGGGGTGCCACGCCGGCCTGCAGCGCGCGGCTCTCGAAGGCGCGGATCTCGGCGATCACGCTCTCGCGCAGCGCCTCCGGGTTGGCGTGCTGGGCGCGGTTGCGGATGCGCCCGACCAGCGAGAACAGCGTTGCCGCGGCGGCGTTGAGCGGGTTGAGCCCGGTGGCGCCGGCCGCGGGGGCCGCCGCGTTCCCCGAGAAATCGGGACCCGCCCCCGGCGAT
>JBCCSW010000326.1:0-4778 GCA_039199465.1 Pseudomonadota bacterium | reverse complement strand
TCGAGCCCTACCAGGGCGGGCGCCCATGGTGAACACATCGCGCAGGATGCCGCCGACACCGGTCGCCGCGCCCTGGTAGGGCTCGATATAGGAGGGGTGGTTGTGGCTCTCCATCTTGAAGACGCAGGCCAAGTCGTTGCCCTCGCCATCGGGGCCGATGGCGATCACGCCGGCATTCTCCCCCGGGCCGTGGATGACCTGCGGCCCCTCGGTCGGCAGGGTCTTCAGGTGGATCTTCGAGGATTTATACGAGCAGTGCTCGTTCCACATCGCCGAGAAAATGCCGAGCTCGGTGAAGCTCGGCGTGCGGCCGATCAGGTCGAGGATGCGCTGGTACTCGTCAGGCTTCAGCCCATGCTCGGCGGCAAGGGCCTGGGTCACCGCCGGCTCGTCGACGGTGTCAGCGGCAGCAGCGTCGGTCATCGATGGCGCATCCCTGGTGGCGGCGCGGGGTGGTCGTGGCGCCTGACTGAGCGCCTGTATCAAGGGCTGCCGCCGGCCGACTACCCGTCGGCGACGATCGGGCTGTCCTTGCCTGGGCTCGCCGCCACGGGGCAGTCGATCTCGCCGTCTTCCTGCGCCCTCTCCAGATGGCCGAGCAGTCGTTCGGTCATCGAGGTGTTGGTCAGCACCGGTCCCGTGAGGCGCATCCGGGCGAGGCCCGGATCGGTGACCGGCAGGAAGTCGATCACCAGCAGGTTGTCGGTCTCGCCCGTCATGACGATCTTGCCGGTGTTGCGGTCGACCAGCATCGCATCGGCCTGCACGACGCCGTCGAGCCAGCAGCGCGCGGCCACCTCCTCGATGAACGGCTTCGCCTCGGCGGTGGGGCGCATCAGTTCCAGCTCCACGATGGGCTCGACCCGCGGATTGACCGGCGGCGGGAAGCCCGAGACGTCGGTCGGGCCGGTGGGCTCGGGCGCGGCGCAGGCGGCGAGGCCGGCAGCGAGACCTGCGCCGAGGCCCGCGAGCTTCAGTGCGGAGTGGGTGGGGCGCATCGGGCTCTCCTTCAGGCGGCGGCTGCCATGGTGGCGACCAGGCGGTCCAGGATCAGGCGTCCATCCGTGCCGCCGAGCGCAGCGTCGGACAGGCGTTCCGGATGGGGCATCATGCCGAGCACCCGGCCGTTGTCGCTGAGCACCCCGGCAATGTTGCGGAGTGCGCCGTTCGGGTTTGCCGCCGCACTGGGTCGGCCATCGGCGTCGACATAGTGAAAGGCGATGCGGCCCGCGTCCTCCAACCCATCGAGCGTCGCCTCGTCGGCCACGAAGCAACCGTCGTGATGGGCGACGGGGATGCGCAGCGAGGCGGGCAGGCCGGCCAGCACCGGATGCGGGCCGGGGCGCAGCAGCACGTCGCGGCAGACGAATTTCAGCGTTGCGTTGCGCATCAGGGCGCCGGGCAGCAGCCCGGTCTCGATCAGCACCTGCCATCCGTTGCAGATGCCGAGGACATGGCCACCGCGCGCCGCGAAATCGCTTACGGCGCGCATGATCGGCGACTGGGCGGCGATGGCACCGACGCGCAGATAGTCGCCGAAGGAAAAGCCGCCGGGGATCGCAACCAGGTCCAGGCCCTCGGGCAGTGCGGTGTCCTTGTGCCAGACCATCGCGGCGGGGCGGCCGGTGACCTGTCCCAGCGCGACCGCCATGTCGCGATCGCAGTTCGATCCGGGGAAAACGACGACCGCGGTCTTCATGGCAGTCCCGCGGCGTGCCGGGCGGCGTCGGCGTGCCCTAGTGCCCTTGGCGATGGCGCCCCCGCGGTCCGAGGCGCGCACGCCGTGCCGCGCGGGTCATTGTCCAACCGGGCCGTCGCTCGCGCTGCCATCAGGCCATGACCTCCACGCTATAGGTCTCGATCACGGCGTTTGCGAGCAGCTTGTCGGCCATGCGCTCGGCCTGCGCCTTGGCGGCTTTGGGGTCCTGTTCGGCGAGGTCCAACTCGATCACCTTGCCCTGGCGCGCGCCCTCGACCCCCTCGAAGCCGAGGCCCGAGAGTGCCTGCGCGATGGCGAGGCCCTGCGGATCCAGCACTCCAGGCTTCAGCGTGACGGTGACGCGGGCCTTCATCGACGGCTCCCCGGTCGCGGCGGTTGTCTCCGTCTAGGCGCCACGTGGCCATGCGGCAAGGCTCATGCGGGCTGGGCGGTGCTCGAAGGCCCCTCAGGCACGCGGCCGTGGCGGATGAGCGTCATGATCAGTGTTCCGAGCACCAGCGCATTGAAGATATGCCAGCCGAAATGGGTGCCGAAGGGCAGGGTGCTGCACATCGGCTGGTCCAGCGCGCGCATCGTCAGCGACGGGATGAAGAAGCCGGCGGCGGCGAATAGCCCCAGCCCGGCGGGATGGCCGGCGCGATGCAGCCAGGCACCCACGGCGATGATGGCGAGCAGGGCCGGGAAATAGCTGACCGTCCCGCCGATCACCGGGCGCAGCAGCCAGTTGAGCAGAAACGACGTGACGAACAGCGCGATCAGGAAGACCACCATCGCGCCGCCGACCCGCAGCCAGGTCAGGCCCACAAAGCGGTTCATCGCGACCGCGAAATAGCCCAGGATGAAGATCATGATCGGGATCGTGTCGGTCAGCGCTGCCCAGACCTGCGCGAAGGTATGGAACAGTGTCGAACCCACGCCGATTACGAACAGGTTGATCGTCAGGAAGATCACGGTCCAGTCGGTCCGCTCCATCTCGACGGCGCGCCGCCAGCACATCAGTGCCGCGATGATGAAGGCGAGATTGGTGATCGCGTTCAGCGGCTCGGCCAACAGCGAGATGTCGGTGCGCTCGCAGTAGGCGTCTATCCGGCGGAACAGGCCCGCGCCTTCCATGCCTTAGCCCCCGTCGCTGCCCATCCCGTCAGGACCAAGCGGGCACTTAGGGGCCCGGTGCTGCGCTGGCTAGTCCGCTTCCGCCCGTCGGACGCCTCAGCCGTCGCGGATCACGGCCAGGGCACCGAGCGCGATCAGCGGTGCCAGCATCAGCGGCGTGCCCGCGCCCTGCCAACGGGTCAGCGCCACGCGCCCCGGCCAGCGAGGGTGGCGCAGTACCTCGAGCGTGTCGCCGATCGAGAGCGGCTGGCGCACGAGGTTCACCTGAACCACCGCGTTGACGGGCTCGGCGTCGGCCTCGGCCGGCAGCTCCACCCCTATTGCCCAGGTGTTCGAGGCCAGCGTCCGGCGCGAGGCGATGTTGATCACGCGCGCCTTGACCACCGGCCAGGCACCGCGCTTGCGCCATGTCCAGAACGGGTAGAGCGCCGTCGCCAGGGCCGCGGCAAGGAACAGAGACACCGCGGCAGTGGGGCCGATGACGGCCGTCAGGCGGTCGATCAGGCCAAGCATCGCCGCCTCAGTGGACCAGCTTCGGCCCCTGCTTGACGTTGCCGTTCTCGGGCAGGATGCCGAGGCGGCGGGCGACCTCGCTATAGGCATCGGTGAGGCTGCCCAGATCGCGGCGGAACACGTCCTTGTCCAGCTTGCGGCCGGTCTTGACGTCCCATAGCCGGCAGCTGTCGGGGCTGATCTCGTCGGCGACGATGATGCGCTGGAAGTCACCCTCCCAGATGCGCCCCGCCTCGATCTTGAAGTCGATCAGCTTGATGCCGACGCCAGTGAACAGGCCCGACAGGAAGTCGTTCACGCGGAGCGCCAGCGAGATCATGTCGTCGATGTCCTGCTGCGTGGCCCAGTTAAAGGCAACGATATGCTCCTCGGACACGATAGGATCGCCCAGCTTGTCGTCCTTGTAGTAGAACTCGATGATCGGACGGGGCAGGGCGGTGCCCTCCTCGATGCCGAGGCGTTTGGCCATGGAGCCGGCCGCCACGTTCCGCACCACGACCTCAAGCGGGATGATCTCGCAACTGCGGATCAACTGCTCGCGCATGTTGATGCGGCGGATGAAGTGGTTGGGGATGCCGATCGCCGACAGCGCCACCATGATATGCTCGGAGATCCGGTTGTTCAGTACGCCCTTGCCGTCGATTACGGCATGCTTCTCGGCATTGTTGGCGGTGGCGTCGTCCTTGAAGTACTGCACCAGCGTGCCGGGCTCGGGCCCTTCGTACAGGATCTTCGCCTTGCCTTCGTAAACCAGTCGGCGGCGCGCCATGACGTCTCCCTGCACATCCGCGATGTGCCACAACTCGAGCGCGTCGCGGCGGTTCCGGGCGCGCGCAGGCGGTATATGGGGAGTGGATGCGGAAGCCAAGGCCCGGCGCTGTGAAAGCGGGTGTCGGGGCGGCGCTGGCGGGCCAACCTGGGCCCGTCGAGATGCCGGATCCCCGATCTAGGCAAGCCCGGGCATCTGCGTGGGCGTTCTGCCGGGGGCCTGTCCGAAAGCCCCCGACGATCGGCCGTTCAGCGCAGGCGCACGGTCGCGCTGTCGGCGACGGCGGTCGGCTGATCCTGCACGATGCGATCGTGGCCGACCAGATCGGCGGTGCTGTGCACGGTCGTGAAGTCGGCCGCCTGGCTGCCGATCTCGGTCCCGAGCTCGACGGCGCCGAGGGTGCCGACGGTGCAGAAGGCAACATAGGCAACTGCAAGGGCGCCGCGGCGGACATAGGCGACAGTGGCGAACGACTTGGTCATGTCTCACTCCTTGAACCCGCCCTCGCCACGCCGATGAGGGCAACGAATGTAGCCAAAGTGAAAAGAGAACAGTCACCGGTTGCGGTGCGTCGTGTTCAAGGAGTGAGACATGACCAAGTCGTTCGCCACTGTCGCCTATGTCCGCCGCGGCGCCCTTGCAGTTGCCTATGTTGCCTTCTGC